>DASTAF010000093.1:0-2358 GCA_035713005.1 Acetobacteraceae bacterium | reverse complement strand
ACCTCGTTCACCCCGCCCAGCCGGCAGGAATCGAGCTGCACGATGTCGATGGCGCCCTGCATGATGAACTGCTTGAACATCACCCGGTTCTGGCACATCTCGCCGGTCGCCACCTTCACCGGCGCCACCGCCTCGCGGATGCGGCGATGGCCCTCCACGTCGTCCGGGCTGGTCGGCTCCTCGATGAACCAGGGCGAGGCGAAGGCGAGGCGCTTCACCCAATCGATCGCCTGATCCACCTCCCAGACCTGATTGGCGTCGATCATCAGGCGGCGGGACGGCCCCGCCACCTCGCGGGCGATGGAGAGGCGGCGGATATCGTCCCGCAGATTCTGCCCGACCTTGAACTTGATGTACTCGAAGCCGGAATCGACGGCGAACTGCGTCAGCCGGCGCAGCTTCTCATCATCATAGCCGAGCCAGCCGGCGGAGGTGGTGTAGCAGGGATAGCCATTCTCCAGCAGCGAGCGCAGCCGCTGCTCCTTCCCCTGCCCGCGCCGGCGCAGCAGGTCCAGCGCCTCGTCGGGGGCGATGCAGTCGGTGATGTAGCGGAAATCGACGAGGCGGACGATCTCCTCCGGCGTCATCTCGGCGACGAGGCGCCAGAGCGGCTTGCCCGCGGCCTTGGCCCAGAGATCCCACACCGCGTTCACCACCGCGGCGGTGGCGAGATGCAGCACCCCCTTGTCCGGCCCCACCCAGCGGAGCTGGCTGTCTCCGGTGATGTGCCGCCAGAACCGCCCGGCATCCTCGGTGATCCAGTCCAGCTCCAGCCCGATCACCAGCGGGGCGAGCGCCCTGATCCCGGCGCAGCACAACTCGTTGCCCCGGCCGATGGTGAAGGTCAGCCCGTGGCCGGAGAGCCCGTCCTGATCGGTGCGCAGGATGACATAGGCGGCGGAATAATCGGGATCGGGATTCATCGCGTCCGACCCGTCGAGGAAGCGCGAGGTGGGAAAGCGGATGTCGAGCGTCTCCAGCCCCGTGATGCGCGTCATTCCATTTCCCCGTTACTGGACCAATGGCCGGACCAATGTTAGGCTGGAAGTAGCAACAAACGAATTCGCACGCAAGCCGCCGGAGCCCGGCGGCAGAGGGAGGCCATGGCGCTCGAAGCCATCCAGAACCGGCGCCTCTACAGCCAGATCGCCGATCAGCTCGCCGATCTGATCGCCCGCGGCACCTATCCGCCGGGCGACTATCTGCCGCCGGAGCGGGAGCTCGCGGCGCGGCTCGGGGTCAGCCGCTCCTCGGTGCGGGAGGCGCTGATCGCGCTGGAGGTGATGGGCCTCGTCGATGTGCGGGTGGGGGATGGGGTGCTGGTGCTGAAAACCGTGCCCGAGGAGGCGACCAAGGAATCGCTGATGCGGCGGGTGATGCATCTCACCAGGCCGGGGCCGGACCCGGAACTGCCGGTGATGCTCGATCTCGAGGTGGAAATCCCGCCCTTCGCCCTGCTGCAGGCGCGCCGGCTGGTGGAGCCCGAAGCCGCCGCCCGCGCCGCCACCCGCGCCACGGCGGCGCAGCTTGCCGCCATCGAGGCGGCGCTGGAGCAGAACCGGGCGGATAACCGCATCGGCTCCGCCACCCATCCCGGCGACCGGCTGTTCCATATCCGCATCGCCGCCGCCAGCGGCAACGCCGCCTACGAGCAGTTCATGATCCTGCTGCTCGGCCACCGCTACGGCGCCATGTTCCAGCGGCTGCAGCGCCTCTATACCTCGACCGACATGCCGCGCCGCTCCGAGCGCGAGCACGAGGCGGTGTTCGAGGCGATCCGCGCCGGCGACGCCGAGGCGGCACGGCGCGCCATGCTGCACCACGTCGATACGGTGATCGAGATTTTCTCCCGCGAATGACCGAAAGGAATCCCATGCCCCCCATTTCCGGACGCTTCGAAGGCCAGGCCGCCATCATCACCGGCGGCGCATCCGGCATCGGCCGCGACATCGCCACCCGCCTCGCCGCCGAGGGGGCGCGCGTCTGCGTCTGGGACCGCGAGCCGGGCGCCGAGACCAGCACCGTGCATCAGGTCAGGGTCGATGTCGCCCAGCCGGACTCGGTCGAGGCGGCGATGGAGCAGAGCCTGCGCGCCCTCGGCAGGCTGGACGTGATGGTGGTCAGCGCCGGCATCACCGGCCCCACCGTGCCGGTCGCCGAATATCCGGTGGCGGAATGGCTGCGGGTGATGGACGTGAACCTGAACGGCGCCTTCTACTGCAACCGCGCCGCCATCGCCCCGATGATGCGCAACGATTATGGCCGGATCGTCAACATCTGCTCCATCGCCGGCAAGGAGGGCAATCCCAACGCCTCGGCCTACAGCGCCTCCAAGGCCGGGCTGATCGGGCTGACCAA
>DASTAF010000092.1:0-6559 GCA_035713005.1 Acetobacteraceae bacterium | reverse complement strand
TCTTCGAGGCGCTGATCGCGCGGATCGGCGGCATCGACCAGCAGGAGGGCGAGATCGGCATTCCTCACCCCCTCCCAGGCCGCCGCCACCATCGCCCGGTCCAGCTTGCGCTTCGGCGCGAACAGGCCGGGCGTGTCCACGATGATGAGCTGCGCCTCCCCGCGCATGACGATGCCGGTGACGCGAAAGCGCGTCGTCTGCGCCTTCGGCGTAACGATGGCGAGCTTGGTGCCCACCATGCGGTTTAGCAGGGTGGATTTCCCCGCATTGGGCCGGCCCAGCACGGCCACATAGCCGCATCTCGTGGTTTCGCTCATCCCGATAATCTCGCCAGCAGCGAAGCCGCCGCCTCCTGTTCCGCCGCGCGCTTCGATGTCGCCTCGCCCTCGGCGCTCGCTTCCCCCACGCTCACCCGCATGATGAAGCGCGGCGCATGCGGCGGGCCGGAGCGCGAGACGAGCTGGTAATCCGGCAGCACCGTGCTGCGCTTCAGCGCCCATTCCTGCAGCGCCGTCTTGGCATCCTTCGGCGGCGCCGCCTGCTGGGCGGCGATCAGGGGGGCGAAGCACTGGCGGATGAAGCGGCGGGCCGGCTCCAGCCCGCCATCGAGATAAAGCGCGCCGATCAGCGCCTCCAGCGCATCCGCCAGCACGGTGGAGCGGTTGCGCACCCCGCGCTTCGCCTCGCCGGGCGCCACCGAAATCAAGGCGGGCAGGCCGATGGTCTCGGCGATGGCGGAAAGGCTAGGGCGGGCGACCAGATGCGCCAGGCGCGGCCCCAGCGCCCCCTCCCGCTCGCCGGGGAAATATTCGATCAGCCATTCGGCGATCAGCAGGCCCAGCACCCGGTCGCCGATGAATTCCAGCCGCTCGTTGGAGCCCGCGCCCCTGGCCCCGGCGGCGGAACGATGGGTCAACGCCTCGGCCAGCAGCTCGGGGCGGGCGAATTCATGCCCGAGCAGCGATGCTGGTTCGGGGCTGGTCAATGGATCACGGTGAACAGCCGGGTCCAGCGGATTTCGAAGGGCCATTCCCAGAATTCCCACCAGGGGTCGCGCAGGTCGATGGAGAACCAGATCAGTTGCGCCTTGCCGATCACGTTCGCGATCGGAACATAGCCGACCGCGTTCAGGAAGCGCGAATCCTCGCTGAAATCGCGGTTGTCGCCCATCATGAACAGATGGCCGGGCGGAACGTGATAAACCTGGGTGTTGTTCGCGAAGCCCTGCGAGGTCGCCTTGGCGATCAGGTGGTTCACCCCGTCCGGCAGGTGCTCGATATAGCGCTTCACCGTGATCGGCACGCCCTCCCCGGTGTCGGAGGGGCTTTCGACATAGGTGCCGTCGAGGGTGCGGGGAACCTCCTTGCCGTTGACGTAGAGCTGGCCGTCCTTCACCTGCACCGTGTCGCCCGGCAGGCCGATCACCCGCTTGATGTAGTCGATCGAGGGGTCGCGCGGCAGGGCGAACACCACGACCGAGCCCATCCTGGGCACGGAGCCGAAAATGCGCCCCTTGAAATCCGGCTCCGCGAAAGGAAAGGACCAGCGGGAATAGCCGTAGGTGAACTTGGTGGTGATGACGAAATCGCCGGGCAGCAGCGTCGGCACCAGGCTGCCGGAGGGGATGTAGAAAGGCTCGACCAGGAAGGACCGGATGCCGCCGGCGATCAGGATCACGTAGATGAGCGTCATCAGCCATTCCGAGACGGAACCGCTCGCCGCCTGCCGTTTTACCATCTGTCGCTTCTGGGCCATGCCTTACACCGGAATTACGGGCTCGCTTGAACAGCGCAGGCCTGCCCATGTCAAGAAATAGCCAGGATTGCCAGGGGATAACCGCACAATAGATCGGGAGCGTGACCAAAACGATGCTGGCACCCGCGCAAGATTTGGCGCAAAGAAGGGCCGGTTTCCACAATAACTGAGTCGCAGCCCCATGAAATACCGCTACGCGCGTCCGATCATTTCCAGCCTGCTCGCGCTGTCTCTCGCCTCTCCCGCCTTCGCCGGGGCCGGCAAGCCCTTCGCCCGCGCCCGGCACAAGACAACCGCCGCCGCCGCTTCCGCTCCCGCGGGACCGCCACCGGTGGCGCCCCTGGCGGTCGCGGGCGTGCCCGCCCCGCCGGAGCTGAGCCAGATCCCGAGCTACGTGCTGATGGATGCGCAGACCGGGGCGGTCATTGCCGAAAAATCGCCGCAAACGCCCTGGCCCCCGGCCAGCCTGACCAAGCTGATGACGGCATACCTCACCTACAAGGCGCTGGCGCGCGGAACACTCAAGAAGGATCAGGACGTGCCGGTCAGCGTCGCGGCCTGGAAGACCGGCGGCTCGCGCATGTTCATCTCCCCCTCCACCACCGTCGACGTGGATCAGCTCCTGCACGGGCTGATCATCGATTCAGGCAATGACGCGGCGGTGGCGCTGGCCCAGGCGGTGGCGGGAACGCGGAGCGCCTTCGTGGCGCTGATGAACGACGAGGCGGCGAAGCTGCACCTGACCCAGACGCATTATACCAATGTCAGCGGCCTGCCCGACCCGGCCCTGCGCACGGACGCCCTCGACACCGCCCTCCTCTCCCGCGCCATCCTCACCAGCTTTCCGCAGATCACCCGCATCTCATCGAAAAAGCACTACGTCTTCGACAAGATCCGTCAGCGGAGCTGGAATCCGGTGCTGTTCCACGATCCCACGGTGGACGGGCTGAAGACCGGGCGGACCGACGAGGCCGGCCATTGCATCGATGCCACCGCTGTCCGCAACGGCCGCAGGCTGATCGCCGTGGTCATGGGCGGGCCGAGCTGGACGGTCAGCACCCAGGCCATCGAGGCGCTGCTGGATTACGGCTACCGCTACTACGACAACGAGACCATCGTGACGGCGGACAAGCCCGTCGGGCAGTTGCAGAACGCCAATCTGGAACCGGTGACCACGCCGGTCGGCGCGGCGCAGGACGTGCTGGTCACCCTCCCCACGGCGGCGGCCAAGACGATGAAGACCACCGTGGCGCTGGACGGCCCGTTCGATAACGGCGTCGCCAAGGGGATGAAGGTCGGCATGGTGACGGTCACCGCCGGCGGGAAGACCCTGGCTGCCGTTCCCGCCGTCGCCCTGGCTCCCGCGAAGCGCGCCAGCATGCTCACCAAGCTGATGCGGCGGGTTCACAAATACTTCTGAGACGAAAAAGCCGGGTCAGCCCGCCAGGGCTGCCTCGGCCCGCCGCACGGCGGCGAGGGGCGCGCCTGCCCGGCCCACCACCCGCCCACCGATGACGGCCAGCCAGTCTCCCCCCGCCTGAGGCCGGGGCAGCAGGCGCACCAGCTTCGCTTCGCGATCGAGCGGCACGGCCCGCACCACCCCGCGATCCGTGCTGATCGGACCATCCAAATGAATGACGCGGGCAATGGGGTTGCCCGCGTCGTCACATCCTAGCCATTCACGAGCCGGCTGGCTGGGGTTCGCCTCTCGGCTACGCGCCCAGCGGAGCCGCATCGGGCTCAGGCGCTCCTGGCCATGATCTCGTCGGCGATATTGCGCGGCACGGGATCGTAGTGGTGGAACTGCATGGTGAACGAGGCACGCCCTTTCGTCATACTGCGAAGCTGAGAGATATAGCCGAACATCTCCTTCAACGGCACATGGGCGCGAACGATGACGGTGGAACCGGAGCTTTCCTGGTTCTGGATCATGCCGCGGCGGCGGTTCAGGTCACCGACCACGTCACCCACATGGTCCTGCGGGGTGGTGACTTCAACATCCATGATCGGCTCCAGAATGATCGGCCCGGCCTTTTTCATCCCTTCGCGGAAGCAGGCCTTGGCGGCGATCTCGAAGGCCAGCGCGCTCGAATCGACGTCGTGATACTTGCCGTCCACCAGCGTGTACTTGAAGTCCACCGTCGGGAAGCCGGCGAGCACGCCGGTATCGGCCTGCACCCTGATCCCCTTCTCCACCGCCGGGATATATTCCCGCGGAACGGCGCCGCCAACGACCTTGTTCTCGAAGACGATGCCCTCGTTCCGCTCCAGCGGCTCGAACTCGACCTTGACCTCGGCGTACTGGCCGGAACCGCCCGACTGCTTCTTGTGGGTGTAGGTTTCCGTGTGCGGCTTGCTGATGGTCTCGCGATAGGCCACCTGCGGCGCGCCGATATTGGCATCGACGCCGTATTCCCGCTTCAGCCGGTCGATGATGATTTCGAGGTGCAACTCGCCCATGCCGGAGAGGATGGTCTGGCCGGTCTCCTGATCCGTGCGCAGGCGCAGGGACGGGTCCTCGCCGGCGAGCTTCTGCAGGCCGAGCGTCATCTTCTCCACGCCCTCCTTGGTCTTCGGCTCGACCGAGATGTCGATCACCGGCACCGGGAAGGCCATGCGCTCCAGCACCACCGGGTCCTCGGCGGCGGCCAGCGTGTCGCCGGTGCCGGTATCCTTCAGCCCGACGAAGGCGGCGATGTCGCCGGCATGAACCTCCTTGATCTCGGCGCGCTTGTCCGCATGCATCTGGAACATGCGGCCGATGCGCTCCTTGTGGCCCTTGGTGGTGTTCAGCACCGTGTCGCCGGATTTCAGCGTGCCTGAATAGACGCGCACGAAGGTGAGCGTGCCGTATTTGTCGTTGATGATCTTGAAGGCGAGGCCGGCGAAGGGCGCGCTGGGGTCGGCCTTGATGCGGCGGCGCTCCTCGGTCTCGCTCTCCTCCTCGCCTTCCTCGGCGGCGACGGCGATGCCCGGGACATCGACCGGCGAAGGCAGGAAGTCGAGCACGGCGTCGAGCAGCGGCTGCACGCCCTTGTTCTTGAAGGCGGTGCCGCACAGCACGGGGCGGAAGGCGCCGGAGATGGTGCCGATCTTGATGCAGCGCTTCAGCGTTTCGACGGAAACGTCGCCCTTGTCGAAATACTCCTCCATCGCCGCGTCATCGACGGCAAGGGCGTTATCGAGCAGGTTCTGGCGGTACTCCTTGGCCTGGGCGAGCAGGTCGGCGGGAATCTCCTCGTCATGATACTTCGCGCCCAGCTCGCCGCCTTCCCAGATGATCGCCTTCATCTCGATGAGATCGACGACGCCGACGAAGCCGTCCTCGATGCCGATGGGAAGCTGCAGGGGCAGCGCCACGATGTCGAGTTTCTCCTTCAGCGTGTTGAAGGCGCGGAAGAAATCCGCCCCGGTGCGGTCCAGCTTGTTGATGAAGATGATGCGCGGCACGTTGTAGCGGTCGGCCAGGCGCCAGTTGGTCTCGGATTGCGGCTGCACGCCGGCCACGCCCTCGATGATGAAAATAGCGCCGTCGAGCACGCGCAAGGACCGGTTCACCTCGATGTTGAAGTCGATATGGCCCGGCGTGTCGATGATGTTAATGCGGTGGCCCTTCCACTCGCAGGTGACGGCGGCGGAGGTGATGGTGATGCCGCGCTCGCGCTCCTGGTCCATGTAGTCGGTGGTGGTGTTGCCGTCATGCACCTCGCCGATGCGATGGGACACGCCGGTGTAATACAGGATGCGTTCGGTGGTGGTGGTCTTGCCCGCGTCGATATGGGCGGTGATCCCGATATTGCGGATCAGGTCGAGCGATGTGCCGGACATTCAGTGTCTCCGAGGTCAGCGAATAAATTAGGGCGCGGCCATCGGCACGCCGCTTTCGCGGCCGCCGGCAGCCCGCCCATCAACACCGGCGCTCATCGCCGATCGTTCCCATCCTAATGCGGCAGGAGAGGCGTTTTGGCAAGGGTCAGGCGCGGCCAGCGGTGCCGGAAAGCGCCGCCGGATCGATCCCCAGCTTCGCCAGGGCGCGTCGCCACTTGGTCTCATAGCCCGAGTCGAACAGGATGGCATCGTCCGCCGGGGCGGTAAGCCATGTATTCTGGTGGATTTCAAGATCGAGCTGCCCGGGTTCCCAGCCGGCATAGCCGAGCGCCAGCACGCATTCCCGCGGGCCGCCGCCCTCGGCCACCACCTTCAGCACATCGAGGCTCGATGTCAGGGCCCGCTCCTCGTCGATCCTCAGCGTGCCGTCGGTCTCCCAGTCGGAGGTATGCAGCACGAAGCCGCGCCCGTGATCCACCGGCCCTCCGGCGCAGAGCCTGATCTGGCGGGCGGGCGGGGTGGCGGAGATGCCGAATTTCTTGATCAGCTCGGAAAAGCGCGGCCGCGCCAGCGGGCGGTTGAGGACGATTCCCATCGCCCCCTCCTCCGAATAGGCGCAGACATAAACCACCGTCTGCGTGAAGCGCGAATCAAGCATCGAAGGCATCGCGATCAGCAACTGGCCGGTGAGACACTCGCTTTCCGGCGGAAGGATGAGGTTGCGCTTCATCAGGAACGGATATTCGGCTACTCCAGGCCGATGCGCAAGCGGCAAAGCCCTGGCGGGCTTCACGCGGGCATGCGGTTCGGCTACCAGACGCGGTTTGTGTAAATAGTTTAAGGGAATGCATTCCGATGGTTAAAATTGGAGACCGGATTCCGGCGATGAAACTGATGACGCCGACGCCGGAGGGCCCCCGCGAGATCGACACCGGCGCGCTCTTCGCCGGCAAGACGGTCGTGCTCTTCGCGGTGC
>DASTAF010000091.1:0-9598 GCA_035713005.1 Acetobacteraceae bacterium | reverse complement strand
TTCTCCAGCTCGTCGGAAAGCTGGTGCGGGCGGAAAACCCGCAGATCGCGCAGCCAGGGGGCGAAGCGGGCCAGCGCGGCATCCTCCAGCCGCTGCTCCAGCGCCGCGTCCTCGATCCGGTTGATCTCGAGGGCGAAGAACAGCAGATGGGTGCCGGTATCGGTGGCCCGCTCCATCATGGTCTGGTAGAACTGCCCGGTCTCCGGCGCGGTGGAATCGGCGGCGAAGACAAGCTGCGCGTAGGAGAGCACGCGCCCCAGCCGCTCCTCGATCCGCTCATAGGCGGCGATGGCACCGGCAAGCTCCGCCCCCGAAAGCGCGTCCACCCGGCCCTGAAAGCTCTGCTCGAACTCCCGTGCCCCGGCATCCGCCCGGTCGAGATCGGCGCTGATCGCCGGATCGTCGATGGAGGCATAGAGATCGCGCAGGTCCCAGGCCGGCACCGCCTCCAGCGCCGGCTCGCGGGGCTGGGCCAGGCCTTCCGGTGCGCCCGTTCGGGGATAGCCAGGATGGGACATGCGCGGTTCCTTCAAGTCTCAAGGCCGAGATGTAAGCAGTGGCGGGAAATCGTCAAATCCCTGGTTGCAGGGTCTGGCGGGCGCGGGGGCGGCCCTGTTATGCGGAACCGGGATGAACTACCGCCATCACTACCACGCCGGAAACTTCGCCGACTGCGTGAAGCACGCCTTGTACCTTGCCTTGCTCCGCCGGATCACCCGCAAGGACAAGCCGGTCTTCCTGCTCGACACCCATGCCGGCATCGGCCGCTACGATCTCGCCGCCGGCCCCGCCGAAAAAACCGGCGAATGGCGGGGCGGCATCGGGCGGGTGATGGAAAGCGCGGCCCCCGCCCTCGCGGATTACACCGGGCTGGTGCGGGAGCTGGGCCTCTATCCCGGCTCGCCCGCCATCGCCCGCGCGGCGATGCGGGAGGGCGACCGGCTGGCGCTGTGCGAGCTGCATGACGAGGATGCCGCCACCCTGCGGCGCGGGTTCCGCCACGATCCCCGGGTGCAGGTGCATCACCGGGACGGCTATGAGGCCCTGCGCGCCCTGCTGCCCCCGCCGGAGCGGCGCGGCCTGATCCTGCTCGACCCGCCCTTCGAGCGGGCGGATGAATTCGCCGCCCTCGCCGCGGCGCTGGAAGGGGCGTGGCGGAAATTCCCTTCCGGCCTCTATGCGGCCTGGTATCCGGTGAAGCACCGCCCCCCGGTGCGTGCCTTCTTCATGGACCTCGCCGCGCGCGGCATCAGGGACGTGATCGCCGCCGAGTTCCTGCTCCGCCCGCCGGCCGATCCGGCGCGGCTGAACGGATGCGGCCTGGCGATCGTCAACCCGCCATTCGGCTTCGAGGCCGAGGCGGAGGCGATCCTGGCGGCGCTGGCCGGCATCCTCGCCGAAGCCGATGGCGGATTTTCGGTCACGAGGCTCGCCGGTGAATGAGCGTTTCGACATCGCCGTCCTCGGCACCGGCGCCTGGGGCACGGCGCTCGCCTTGCTCGCGGCGAAGGCGGGGCGGCGGGCGGCGCTGGTCGGGCGGGATGCCGGGCGGGTCGCGGAGCTTGCCGGAAGCCGCCGCAACCCGCGCCTGCCGGATGCCGTCCTGCCGCCCGGCCTCGCCGTCACCGCGAGCTGTCCCGATGCGGAAATCCTGATCCTCTGCCCGCCCTTCCAGCATCTGCGGCATCTGCTGGCGCGGATGCCGCCCGGCATCTCCCCGCTCGTGCTCGCTTCCAAGGGGGTGGAGGCGGGAACCGGCATGCTGGGGCCGGAAATTGTCGCGGCGCTGCATCCGGGGCGGCCGGTGGCGGTGCTGACCGGGCCGAATTTCGCCCATGAGATCGCCGCGGGCATGCCCGCCGCCGGAATCGCCGCCACCACGGATGCCGCCCTGCGGGCGAGCCTGCTGCGCGCCCTCGCCACGCCCGGCTTCCGGCTCTACGGCAGCGGCGATCCGATGGGCGCCGCCCTCGCCGGGGCGGCGAAGAACGTCATCGCCATCGCCGCCGGGGCGGTGATGGGCGCCGCCCTGGGCGAGAATGCCCGCGCCGCCCTGGTCACGCGCGGCCTCGCCGAGATCGCCCGGCTGGCCCCCGCCTGCGGCGGCCAGGGCCAGACCATCGCCGGGCTGGCGGGGCTGGGAGACCTGCTGCTCACCTGCACCGGCCCGGCCAGCCGCAACTACGCCTTCGGCCTGGCGATCGGGCGGGGGGAGGCCCCGGCAGCCCTGCTGGCCCGCAGCGCCGGGGTGGTGGAGGGCGCCGCCACCGCGCCCGCCCTGCTCGCCCGCGCCGCGAGCCACGGCATCGAGATGCCGATCACCGCGGCGGTCGTCTCGCTGCTCGAAGGCCGCGCCACGCTCGCCGAGACGATGCGCGGCCTGCTCTCCCGCGCGGTCCGGGACGAGTGAGGTCCGGGACGGGCGGTCAGACCACCACCCTGGATGTCTGCCCGAACAGCACGCCGCGCGATTCCTCGCTCACCGTCGGGGTCTGGGAAATCTCCTTCGCCCGCTCATAGGCGCGCTGCACGGCGGGCCGCGCCCGCATCGCCTCGAACCAGCGGGCGAGGTTGGGGAACTCCTCCAGCCTCTGCCCCTGCCGCTCGTGGGGCACGATCCACGGATAGGACGCCATGTCGGCGATGGAATAGTCCCCGGCGATGAATTCCCGGTCCGCCAGCCGCTTGTTCAGCACCCCGTAGAGCCGGTTGGTCTCGTTCACATAGCGGTCGATCGCGTAGGGAATCTTCTCCGGCGCGTATTGCGAGAAATGATGGTTCTGCCCCGCCATCGGGCCCAGCCCGCCCATCTGCCAGAACAGCCATTGCGTCACCTCCGCCCGGCCCCTGATATCGGCGGGGATGAACCGGCCGGTCTTCTCCGCCAGATAGAGCAGGATGGCGCCGGATTCGAAGATGCTGATCGGCGCGCCGCCGCCCATGGGCTCGGTGTCGATGATGGCGGGGATGCGGTTGTTCGGCGCGATGCGCAGGAATTCCGGGCTGAACTGCTCGCCCTTGCTGATATTCACCGGGAATATCCGGTATTCCAGCCCGGCTTCCTCCAGGAAGATGGTCACCTTGTGGCCGTTCGGCGTGGTCCAGTAATAAAGCTCGATCATCGTGATGTCCCGTGCGGTTGCTCAATCCGATATAGGGCGCGCCGCCGCGGCTTGCAGGGCGCGTGGTCCCGATCCGCGCAGGGCGAAGGCGCCGAGTCCGAGGCCGAGGGCGGAGAGGCCGATGGTGGCCTCCGGCGGAGCCGCCGCCATCAGCAGCGAGGCCAGGATGGCCGCCACCACCATCGCCCCGGTGGAAATCTGGTTCTGCAGCGCCTGGGCGGCGGCTGTTTCGGTATCGGGGAACATGGTCTGCACCCCGTAGAACACCGCCCCGTTGATGATGTTGCTCAATACATGCGCGCAGAACACCAGGGCAAAGATCAGCGCCAGGGATCGCGCCAGGAAGGCGCCGCCATAAAGGGCGAGGAACCCGGCCATCAGCGGCAGCGCGCCGTAGCGCCGGCGGATCATCCGGGCGAGCAGCGCCTCCGGCGCGATCAGCCTTCCCGCCAGCATGCCGATCCGCCGGGCGGCGAGCACGATGGTCGGCGCGGCGACGGCGCCGATGACCGGGATGAACGGGTAATGCTCATGTTCAGCATAAGCCGGCAGCCCCACCATCAGCGGCACCGAGACCATCAGCATGGAGGGGCCGAGCAGCAGGATGCGCCATTGCGCCTCCACCCGCCGCATCGCGGAAAGCGCCGCCGTCCAGCGCGCGGGCGCCTCCGGCCCGGCGTAATCGGCCAGCACGTCCGGCATCAGCAGGGTCAGCGCGTGGATCAGCCCGGCCAGGGCGAACAGCGCCATAGCCAGCGGGAAGAACACGCGGATGCCCTCGCGCAGAAAATAGATTGAGCCCGCCCCCACCCCGGCGGCCATGCCGAAGGCCATGAAGATCGCGTCCAGCCGCAGCGCCAGCACCGCGCCGCGCCCGGAGCCGAACACGTCGCGGATGAAGCGGGAGAGGGCGGGAAGGATGGCGCTGAACAGCAGGCCGAGCAGGAAGGACACGAACAGCAGGCAGGCGGGCAGGAGATAGAGCCCGGTCACGTACAGAAGGACGAATCCCGCCGTGGAGACGGCATAGCCGCCGCCGATCACCCGGCGCACCCCGAATCGCCGGTTCAGCAGATGGGCGAGCCAGCCGCCCAGCATCATCGGCACGCTGACCATGACGAAGTCGAGCGCGAAGAACACCGGCGCCACCCGCAGCGCGGTGAAATAGCCATAGGTCGAGACGTCGAACAGGCCCATGGCGGTGTCGAAGAAGAAGAAGCCGAAATTGAGCAGCGCATAGGCCAGAAGCTGGCGCCGCCGGATGGCGGCGGCGGTCATTCCGGCCCGGCCAGCGCCGCCATGAGCTGCCGGAAGGCGCGGGCGCGGTGGCTGATGGCGGATTTCTCCGCCCGGCTCATCTCCGCGTAGCTCCGGCTCCCGCCGAGCGGGACGAAGATCGGGTCATAGCCGAATCCCGCCTCGCCGCGCGGCGCCCGCGCCAGCGTGCCATGGGCGAAGCCGAGATAGGTGGCGGTTTCGCCTTCAGGGGCCGCGAGGCAGAGGGCGCAGGCGAAGGCGGCGCGGCGGTCGGCGCCGGCCCGCTCCAGAATCGCCGCCATCGCCTGCGGATAGCCCCCCTGCTCGCGGGCGAAGCGGGCGGAATGCACCCCCGGCGCGCCGCCCAGCGCCGCCACGCTCAGCCCCGAATCATCGGCAAGGGCGGGGAGGGATGCCGCCCGCGCCGCCGCCAGCGCCTTGATCCGGGCGTTGCCGGCGAAATCCGGCGCGTCCTCCTCCGGCTCCGGCAGACCCAGCTCGGCGGCGGAGACGCATTCGATCCCGAAGGGCGCGAGCAGCCCGGCGAATTCCATCCGCTTGCCCTCGTTATGGGTGGCGATCACCAGCCGCGCCCCGCGCTCCAGCCGCGCGATCATGCCAGCACGGCGCTCTGGGCGGCGAACAGCGCCGCCGTGCCCTCGCGCGCCAGCCCGATCAATGCCGCGAAGGCCGCGTCATCGAAGGTCGCCCGCTCGGCGGTGGCCTGGATCTCGACGATGCCGCCCCCCGCCGTCAGCACGAAATTGGCATCGGCCTCGGCGCCCGAATCCTCGGCATAGTCGAGATCGAGCACCGGCACGCCCCCGACGATCCCGCAGGAAACCGCCGCCACCTGCCCGGCCAGCGGCTCTCCCTTCAGCACGTTCATCGCTTTCAGATGCCGCAGCGCCAAGGCGAGCGCCACGTAGGCGCCGGTGATCGAGGCGCAGCGGGTGCCGCCATCGGCGTTCAGCACGTCGCAATCGAGGGTGATGGTCATCTCCCCCAGCGCCTTGCGGTCCACCACGGCGCGCAGGGAGCGGCCGATCAGCCGCTGGATCTCCTGCGTCCGCCCGGATTGCTTCCCCCGCGCCGCCTCGCGGTCGCCGCGCGTATGGGTGGCACGCGGCAGCATGCCGTATTCCGCCGTCACCCAGCCCTCGCCGGAATTGCGCAGGAAGCCCGGCACCCGGCCCTCGACGCTGGCCGCGCACAGCACCTCGGTGCCGCCCATGCGGATCAGCGCCGAGCCCTCGGCATGGCGGGCGAAGCCGGGAATGATCTCGATGCCGCGCAGCGCGTTCGCCGCGCGCCCGGACGCACGGGTGACCGATGGGCTCATCATCTTCTCCTGAATCTTGCTTTCGCGCCCGAGATAGCCGACCTTACGGTGATGGACCAGGGCCCGAAATCGCCGCCGCACCCGCCCGGCAAGCAGCCGCCCAAGCTGCCGCACGGGCTGGACGCGCGCTCCGCCGCGATCCTGCGGGAAATCGTCGAGCAATATGTCGAGACCGGGGAGCCGGTGGGCAGCCGCACCCTCTCGCGCCTGCTGCCGCTGAACCTCTCGCCCGCCACCATCCGCAACGTGATGGCCGATCTCACCGAGGCCGGGCTTTTATTTGCGCCGCATACCTCGGCGGGCAGGCTCCCCACCGAGCGCGGCCTGCGCCTGTTCGTGGATGGCCTGCTGCAGTTCGGGGAACTCTCCGAGGAGGATCGCGGGCGGATCAAGGCGGCGCTGGCCCAGTCGGGCCGCAGCCTGCAGGAGACGCTGGTGGAGGCATCCACCATGCTCTCCGGCCTTTCCGCCGCCGCCGGGCTGGTGGTGGCGCCGAAATCGGACGGGCCGGTGAAGCATATCGAATTCGTCCCCCTCGGTCCGGGCCGGGCGCTGGTGGTGCTGGTCTCCGCCGATGGCCAGGTCGAGAACCGGATCATCGAGATTCCACCCGGCCTGCCGCCCTCCTCGCTGCAGGAGGCCAGCAACTACCTGAACGCCCAGCTCTCCGGCCTCTCGCTGGCCGAGCTTCGCGCCCGCGTCACCGCCGATATCGCCGCCGACCGCACGGCGCTCGATGCGCTGGCCTCCTCGGTGGTCGCCACCGGCCTCGCCACCTGGTCAGGCGAAGGAGGCGGCGGCTCGCTGATCGTTCGCGGCCAGGGAAGGCTGCTCGCCGATATCGACCAGGTGGAGAAGCTCTCCTCCATCCAGCATCTGTTCGACCGGCTGGAAGCCCAGGAGACCATGCTGAAGCTGCTGGAGCTGACCGCGACCTCGGACGGGGTGCGCATCTTCATCGGCGCCGAATCCGGCCTGTTCGGCGCCGCCGGCGTCTCGATGATCGTCGCCCCCACCCGCAACCGGCAGGACCGCATCGTCGGCGCCATCGGGGTGATCGGCCCGACCCGGATCAATTACGGGCGGATCATCCCGGTGGTCGATTACACCGCCCGGGTCATCGGGCGCATGCTGGGATGAGCGCGATGCTGTATCTGGACGACCTGATCATCGGCCAGCGCTTTCAGAGCGGCGAGGCGACGCTGGATGCCGGAACCATCAGGGCCTTCGCCCGCGAGTTCGATCCGCAGCCCTTCCATCTGGACGAGGCGGCGGCGAGGGACACGCTGTTCGGCGGCCTCGCCGCCAGCGGCTGGCACACGGCCGGGCTGACCATGCGCCTGCTCGTCGATAGCGTCCCCGTCGCCGGCGGCATCATCGGCGCCGGGTGCGAGATCGCCTGGCCCCACCCGGCCCGGCCCGGCGACACGCTTTCCGTCACCAGCGAGATCATGGAGGTCACGCCCTCGCGCTCCCGGCCCGACCGGGGGCGCGTCGTCGTGCGCAGCGAGACCCTGAACCAGAAGGGCGAGGTGGTGCAGGTGCTGGTGGCGAAGCTGGTGGTGCCGCGCCGGGCGCCGCTGCCGGAGCAGGTGAACGATTTCTGAGAATCAGCCCTTCCGCCTCATCTCCGGCAGCCAGTAGGCGAACAGGCCGATGGCGGGCAGGAAGGCGCAGACCCGGTAGACGAAGCCGATGCTGGTCCAGTCCGCCAGCAGGCCCAGGCTCGCCGCCCCCAGCCCGCCGAGGCCGAAGGCGAGGCCGAAGAACAGCCCGGCCACCGCGCCCACCCGGCCCGGCATCAGCTCGGTCGCGTAGACGATGATCGAGGAGAAGGCCGAGGACAGAATCAGGCCGATGATCACGCTGAGCACGATGGTCGCCGCCAGTCCGACATGCGGCAAGGCGAGGGTGAAGGGCAGCACGCCCAGGATCGAGCCCCAGATGACGTAGCGGCGGCCGATCCGGTCGCCGATCGGCCCGCCCGCCATCGTGCCTGCCGCGGCGGCGGCGAGGAACAGGAACAGGTCGATCTGCGCCGAGCGCACCGGAAGATGAAACCGGTGCATCAGGTAGAAGATGTAATAGGAGTTGATGCTGGCCAGGTAGAAGAACTTGGAGAACACCAGCAGGCCGAGCAGCAGCAACGCCCGCGTCACCTGCGGGCGGCTCAGCCCGTGGGAGGCGGCGGCGCTTCGCTTCGCGCGCGGCACCGCGTGGCCGTTGGCCTTGAACCAGTAGCCGAGCGCCGAGAGGATGGCCATGGCGGCAAGGGCGGCGATGGCGAACCAGGCCATGCTGTGCTGGCCGCGCGGCAGGATGAAGAAGGCGGCGAGCAGCGGCCCCAGCGCCTGGCCGAAATTCCCCCCCACCTGGAACACCGATTGCGCCAGCCCGTGCCGGCCGCCGGACGCGGCGCGGGCGATGCGCGCCGATTCCGGATGGAACACCGACGATCCCACGCCGAGCAGGGCCGCGCCCAGCAGCAGCTCCGGGAAATTCGCCGCCAGCGCCAGGATCACGATGCCGCCCATGCTGAACCCCATGCCGACGGGCAGCGAATAGGGCTGCGGCCTGCTGTCGGTATAAAGCCCGATCATCGGCTGCAGCAGCGAGGCGGTGAGCTGATAGATCAGCGTGATCAGCCCGATCTGGGCGAAGCTCAGATGGAACCCGCCCTTCAGGATCGGGTAGATGGCGGGCAGCAGCGCCTGCATCATGTCGTTCAGCAGATGGCAGAGGCTGACCGCGATCAGCACCGGCATGGTCGTACTGGCCGCGCGCGGCCTGAGGGTGAGTTCGCTCAACCTGACGCTCACTTGAAAACGAAAGCGGCACGATAGCGTGGAATCGCGCGGATGACACCCTCGCCGTATGCGCCCAAGCCATGCTAACCGCGCTTTCATGGTATATGTCCGTTTCGCGCCATCCCCCACCGGCCATCTCCATGCCGGCAATGCCCGGCAGGCGGTGGTGAACTATCTGTTCGCCCGCTCGCACGGCGGCAGAGTCCTCCTCCGCATCGACGATACCGACGCCGAGCGCTCCCGCCCGGAATTCGATGCGGCGATCCAGCAGGATCTGCGCTGGCTGGGCGTGGAATGGGACGAGCTGGCGCGGCAGTCGGACCGGCTGGCCCGCTATGCCGAGGCGGCCGAGGCGCTGAAGGCGGCGGGGCGCCTCTATCCCTGCTTCGAGACCGAGGAGGAGCTCGCAGCCAAGCGCGCCGCCCTCATCCGCCGCAAGCTGCCCCCGCTCTATGACCGGGCGATGCTTTCGCTCACCCCGGCGCAGTACGAATCCGCCCTCGCCAACGGCAAGCGCCCCTACTGGCGGTTCCGGCTCTCCGACGGGGCGGTGGAATGGCGGGACCTGGTGGGCGGGGAGCGCGCCGTCCGCCTCGCCACCATTTCCGATCCGGTGCTGATCCGTGCGGACGGCACGCCCCTCTACACCTTCACCTCGGTGGTGGACGATGCCGATCTTGGCATCACCCATGTCATCCGCGGCGAGGATCACGTGACCAATACGGCGGTGCAGATCGACCTGTTCCGGGCCCTCGCGCCCCGCCGCCCGGTGCCGGAATTCGCCCATCTGCCGCTGATCGCCGATGCCGAGGGCGGCAAGCTCTCCAAGCGCGCCGGGAGCGTCTCCCTGCGGACGCTGCGGAAGGATGGGATCGAGGCGCGGGCGCTGGCCGCCTACCTCGCCCGGCTCGGATCGCGCCGCGATCCGGTGCCGCTGCCGCTGGACGAGCTGGCGGCGGATTTCGACCTCGCCGATTTCGGCCATGGCACCCCGCGCTTCGACCCGAAGCAGCTGCTGGCGCTGAACCGGCGCGTGCTGCACGGGCTGAGCTTCGAGGAGGTGCGGGACC
>DASTAF010000090.1:0-3215 GCA_035713005.1 Acetobacteraceae bacterium | reverse complement strand
CCGGGCGATGGGCAAGAAAATCCGCGCCGAGATGGAGGCGCAGCGCAAGATTTTCATCGAAGGCGCGAGAGGCAAGGGGCATAGCGAGGCCAAGGCCGCCGAGGTGTTCGACCTGATGGCGAAATTCGCCGATTATGGCTTCAATAAATCGCACGCCGCCGCCTATGCCCTGGTCTCGTACCAGACCGCCTGGCTGCGCGCCAATCATCCGGTCGCCTTCATCGCCGCCTGCATGAGCCTCAGCCAGGCGAACCAGGAAAAGCTCGCCTCGCTGAAGCAGGACGCCGCCCGCCTCGGCATCCAGGTGCTGCCGCCCGACATCAACAGTTCGGAGGCGGATTTCTCGGTCGAGACCCTGGCGGATGGCAGGCTCGCCATCCGCTACGCGCTCTCCGCCATCAAGCGGGTGGGCGAGGCGGCGATGCAGAGCGTTGTCGCCGCGCGTGGCGGGAAGCCCTTCACCGATCTGGCGGATTTCGCCGCCCGGGTCGATCCGAAGTCGCTGAACAAGGCGCAGATCGAACAGCTCGCCCGCGCCGGCGCCTTCGACCGGCTGGAGCCGAACCGGGCGCGGCTGGTGGCGGGGGCGGAAACCCTGCTGCGACGGGCGCAGGCGGAGGCCGAGGGCCGCGCTTCCGGCCAGATCAGCCTGTTCGGGGATGCCGGCACCCCCGAAAAGCTGCGCTTGCCGGATGTGCCGGACTGGTCGCCCCTGGAGCAGCTTGGCTTCGAGGCGGAGGCGATCGGCTTTCATCTCACCGCCCATCCTCTCGATGCCTATGCGGGCGCCTTGAAGCGCCTCAACGTCATACCCTCCAGCCAGATCGAGGCGCGCGCCAGGGCGGGGGCGGGGCGGGTCAAGCTCGCGGGCGCGGTGGTCGGCCGCAAGGAGCGCATCACCCGCACCGGCAGCCGCATGGCCTGGGTGCAGCTTTCGGATGCCTCGGGCAATTTCGAGGTCACCCTGTTCAGCGAGACGCTTTCCGCCGCGCGGGACCTGCTGGGCGAGGGCGGGATGCTGCTGGTGACGGTCGATCTGCGCATGGATGGCGAATCGCTGCGCATCACCGCGCAGAGCGTGGAGGCGCTGGATCAGGCCGCCGCCCAGGCCGGCGCCGGCATGCGCATCTTCGTCGAGCGGGAGGAGGCGCTGCCCAGCCTGCGCAGCCTGCTGGAGCGGGAAGGGCGGGGGCGCGGGCGTGTGGTGCTCACCCCGCGGCTGGCGCCCGGCTCCAGCCTCGACATCGCGCTGCCAGGCGGCTTCAACGTCACCCCGCGCCTGGCCCAGGCGGTGAAGATGATTTCCGGTGTCGCCGAGGTGGCCGAGCTGTAAAGCGGCTTGCATAACCCCGCTCCTGCCGCTAATAGGCGCCGCAGGAAGCGGGATATTCCCGGGCATGTAGCTCAGCGGTAGAGCACCGCCTTGACATGGCGGGGGTCACAGGTTCAATCCCTGTCGTGCCCACCAATATCGGCTGATATCAACCAGTTGCCGATATGACAAACCCGTTGCAGCACAGGAGAACGCACCGCATGAGCATTCAGCTTGGCCAGATCGCGCCCGATTTCGAGCAGGACAGCTCGATGGGTAGAATCAAGTTCCACGAGTGGCTGGGCGATTCCTGGGGCATCCTGTTCAGCCATCCAAAGGATTACACCCCGGTCTGCACCACCGAGCTCGCCGAGGTGGCGCGGCTCATGCCGGAATGGAACAAGCGCCACGTCAAGCCGCTCGGTCTTTCTGTTGATACCGGCGAGAACCACAAGGGCTGGGCCAATGACATCCAGGAGACTCAGGGACAGAAGCTGAACTTCCCCGTGCTCGCCGATCACGACCGCAAGGTCTCCGACCTCTACGGTATGATCCATCCGGATGCCGATCCCACCGTCACCGTGCGGGCCGTCTATGTCATCGACCCAAACAAGAAGGTGCGGCTGATCCTGACCTATCCGCCCTCCACCGGGCGGAACTTCCAGGAGATTCTCCGCGCCATCGACAGCCTGCAGCTCACCGACAACCACAAGGTGGCGACGCCGGTGAACTGGAAGGATGGCGATGACGTGATCATCGTTCCCTCGCTCTCCGACGAGGAGGCGAAGAAGCGCTTCCCCGAGGGCTTCAAGACCCTGAAGCCCTATCTGCGGATGGTGAAGCAGCCGAAGATCGCTCATCGCGGATAGGCCGACGCGGGCCGGGGCGGGATGCTCCCGCTCCGGCGACTGTCATAAAAGCTTCACTGACCTGTCATACGCATGGCATGATAGCACCGTAAGAAGGCGGCGGTGACGCCGCGGGTTCGAAAGTGCGAGAATGACCATGCCAGACGCTGCGGCCTACCGGATTCCTGAAGCCGTGCCGGTTGCGGAAAACATCAGGATATCCGTCCGCAACCTCAATTTCTACTATGGTGCCGTCCAGGCGCTGAAGAACGTGTCGCTCGACCTGCCGGACCGGCAGGCCACCGCGCTGATCGGCCCCTCCGGCTGCGGCAAGTCCACCCTGCTGCGCACCCTCAACCGGATGTACGATCTCTATCCCGGGCAGCGCGCGGAAGGCGAGGTGCTGCTGGATGGCGAGAACATCCTGCTGCCGGGCATCGATCTGAACCGGCTGCGCCGGCGCATCGGCATGGTGTTCCAGAAGCCGACCCCTTTTCCGAAGTCGATCTACGAGAACATTGCCTTCGGCGTGCGGCTGCACGAGCGGCTTTCCCGCGCGGAGCTGGATGAGCGGGTGGAATCCTCGCTCACCCGCGCCGCCTTGTGGGACGAGGTGAAGGACCGGCTCAGCGCCTCCGCTCTCGGCCTGTCCGGCGGTCAGCAGCAGCGCCTCTGCATCGCGCGCACCATCGCCGTGCATCCGGACGTGATCCTGCTCGACGAGCCGACCAGCGCGCTCGACCCGATCTCCACCCTGAAGATCGAGCAGCTGATCGACGAGCTGAAGCAGGACTTCACCATCGTCATCGTCACCCACAACATGCAGCAGGCGGGGCGCTGCGCCGACCGCGTCGCCTTCTTCTATCTCGGCGCCCTGGTCGAATATGCCGAGACGACGCGGATATTCACCGCCCCGCGCGAGCGCCGCACCCAGGAATACATCACCGGCCGGTTCGGCTGAAAGGCATAGCCATGGCGGATCAAGCGAAACACATTCTCTCCAGCTTCGAATCGGACCTCGCCCGGCTGCGCGACCTGATCGCGGCCATGGGCGG
>DASTAF010000089.1:0-2244 GCA_035713005.1 Acetobacteraceae bacterium | reverse complement strand
GGAATATCCCCTGTCCACGACCAGCTTCTGGGCGGCATGATCCAGTGGATTCCGCCCGGAATGCTGAACACCGCCGTGCTGTTCGTGCTACTGGCGGCGATCCGCCGGCACGAGGAGACCCAGACCATCGACATCCCCATCCCGGCTGGCGCTAAAGTTTACGAGGCGAAATGGACGGGACGGTAGCAAAGCGTCTCCTCCGCCACCAAATTCCCGCCTCGATCACTTGATGGAGCATTCATGGCCAGAATCGCGATCATAGCGACCTCCCACAACAAGATTCCTGGCACCGAGGACGCGACCGGCGTCTGGTACGAGGAGCTTTCCGCGCCCTACTACGCCTTCCGCGACGCGGGATTCGAGGTCACCATCGCCTCGATCCGCGGCGGCGAAATCCCTTTCGACGGCCGCAGCCTGGGCGAAACGCCGATGCCGGAGTCGGTCCAGCGCTTTCATGAGGACAGCGAGGCGCTGGGCGCGGCGCGGGCATCCCTGCCCGCCGGCGCCATCGACATGAGCGAGTACGACGCGGTCTTCCTGCCCGGCGGCCATGGCGCAATGTGGGATTTTCCGGAGAGCGCCGTTCTTGCCTCGATTCTCGCCAAGGCTTTCGAGCAGCGCAAGATCGTCGCCGCCGTCTGCCATGGCCCTGCCGCCTTCGTTGGCGCGAAGCGCGCCGATGGCTCGCCCCTCATCAAGGGCCGCTCGATCGCCTGCTTCACCGACAGCGAGGAGCGCGCGGTGCACATGGAAACCCATGTGCCGTTTCTCCTGGAGGCAAGGCTGCGCGACATGGGGGCGCAGATCAGCACCGGGCCGGATTTTGCCCCGCATATCATGGAGGACGGCAATCTGCTGACCGGGCAGAATCCGAAATCCTCTACCCCGCTGGCCGGGCGGGTGGTGGTGGCGCTGCGCGGCCAGGCGCGGGTGGGATAGCGGCCAGACTTCAGCTCCTAGAGCGCCCCGCCCCGCCGCCCGGCGCTGGCGGCAAGCCGCAGACGCAGCGCGTTGAGCTTGATGAAACCCGCCGCGTCCTGCTGGTTATAAGCGCCCTGATCGTCCTCGAAGGTCACCATCCGCGTCGAATACAGGCTGTTCGGGCTCTCCCGGCCGGTGACGATGACATTGCCCTTGTAGAGCTTGAGCCGGACCGTGCCGGTGACGGAATGCTGGCTGGTGTCGATCAGCGCCTGCAGCATGCGCCGCTCCGGGCTGAACCAGAAGCCGTTATAGATCAGCTCGGCATATCGCGGCATCAGGCTGTCCTTGAGATGCGCGGCCTCACGGTCGAGCGTGATGCTCTCGATGGCCCGATGAGCGGCAAGCAGGATGGTGCCGCCCGGCGTCTCGTACACGCCGCGCGACTTCATGCCGACGAAGCGGTTCTCCACCAGATCGAGCCGGCCGATGCCGTTGTCCCGGCCCAGCGCGTTCAGGCGCGTCAGCAGGGTTGCGGGCGAAAGTTCCTGCCCGTTGAGCGCAACGGCGTCTCCCTTGGCGAAGCCGATGCTGATCTCGGTGGGATGATCGGGCGCCGATTCGGGGCTGATGGTGCGCTGATAGACGATCTCGTCCGGCGCGATGGCGGGGTCCTCAAGGATTTTGCCCTCGGAGGAAGAATGCAGCAGATTGGCGTCCACCGAGAAGGGCGCCTCGCCCCGCTTGTCCTTGGCGATGGGAATCTGGTTCGCCTCGGCGAATTCGAGCAGCCGGGTGCGGCTGCTGAGGTCCCATTCGCGCCAGGGGGCGATAACGCGGATATCCGGCTTCAGCGCGTAATAGGCGAGCTCGAACCGCACCTGATCATTGCCCTTGCCGGTCGCGCCATGGGCGACGGCATCGGCTCCCACCGCCTCGGCGATCTCGATCTGACGCTGGGCGATCAGGGGCCGGGCGATGGAGGTGCCAAGCAGGTACTGGCCTTCATAGAGGGCATTGGCGCGGAACATCGGGAAGACGAAATCGCGGGTGAAGCTCTCGCGCAGATCCTCGACAAAAATTTCCTTCACCCCGAACATTTCCGCCTTGCGGCGCGCCGGCTCCAGCTCCTCGCCCTGGCCGAGATCGGCGGTGAAGGTGACCACCTCGCAGCGATAGGTTGTCTGCAGCCAGCGGAGAATGACGCTGGTATCGAGCCCGCCGGAATAGGCGAGCACCACTTTCCTCACATCCTGCATTGCCATGGCACCGTTCCTTTGCTGCCATGGCGCGTATCAGCCTGACCGCACGCTGCCAAGAGCG
>DASTAF010000088.1:0-2422 GCA_035713005.1 Acetobacteraceae bacterium | reverse complement strand
GCCCCCAGCCCGAGCCTGCGCATCCCTTCCGCGAACAGGATGGTGGCGAGGTTGAACGGCATGGCGGCGCGCAGGCGCTGCAGGGGGAGGGCGCGCAGCGCCTGCGGCAGATGATCGAGCGCATCGAGATCGAGCCCGTAGCGGCCGCGGATGGCGCTCCACAGGTGGTCGCGCATCGCGGTGGCGCGCTCGAAATCGCCGTCATTGGCGGCTTCGGCCATCGCCCGCCCGGCGAAGCCGAGGCCGAGATCGCTCTCCGATGGCAGGGCCGAGGCCCGCGCCGCCAGATAATCCAGGAACATGAGCCGCTGCCGGGCGATGTCCTCGTCCAAGGCGAAAGGCGAGGGCGAGGCGAAGGCGACCAGGGAGGTCGCGTCCCGCTCGATGACCGCGTGCGCGAAGCCGGCCTCGGCCAGCAGGCGCGCGAGGCTCGCTTTGGTCTGGAACACCATGTGCAGCTCCGGGGCGAGAAGCTGCGCCAGCGCCGCCCGCGGCGTGTCCGGCCGGATCGCCTCGCCATCCGGGGTGGTCAGCAGCAGCACCCCGTCATCGGCGAGGCGCGCCCGCATCTCGCGCAGCAGATCGAGCGGCCGCGCCAGATGCTCGATCACCTCCGTCGCCGCCATTACGTCCCAGGGCAGGATTTCCGGATCGGCCGCGGGGAAGTAGCCCTGGCGCAGACCGGCGCCGAGCAGCCGGCAGCCGATCTCGGCCAGCGGGGCCGGATCGATGCCGAGCGCCCGCCAGCCGCGCGCATGGGCGGCGAAATCCAGCGCGAAGCCGTAGCCGCAGCCGATTTCGAGATAGCGCGAGCCCCGTGGCTTTCTGATCCGCGCCAGCGGGCTGTCGATCGGCCATAGCCCGGCGCCCTGCTGCGCGTGCAGCTCCGGCCAGCCGATCAGCAGCCAGTCGTGGTAATCGGGCAGCCGGATCGGCTCGAAATAGCGGCAGGAACAGGCGGGGCAGGTGAAAAGCGCCCGGCGCATCGGCTTCCCGCGCCGGGTCTCGATCCAGGAGACGCCGAGCGCCGGTGGCTTCGGCCCCTCGGCGCCGCAATTCGGGCAGGCTTCCAGCCGCGGGGGCGCGTCCGTCGCCCAGTCGATGGCGAGAAACTCCGCGCCGAGAGAGTCCGCGCCGGGGCCGCCCGCCTCGCTCACGCAAACAGCGCCGGAACCCGGCTTCGCAGCGCCTCGTTCAGCTCGTCGCGCCGCGACCAGAGCGAGCGATACCAGTCGATGCGCGCCTGCACCTGATAGGCAAGCATCCGCTCGCCCGCCACGTGATCGCGCGCCGCATCCGCGAGCTTCCGCGCCGCCTCGGGATAGGCGAGCAGGCGCAGGAGCTGCATGCGGAGCTGGTCCGGCGAGCGGAAGATCAGCCCCGTCTCGCCATCGCGCAGGCTCTGCTCGTAGACCACCGGGCTGGCCAGCGCGACCGTGCGGCAGGCCCCGGCCTCGATATATTTGAGGTCGGACTTGGCGCGGTTGAACACGGTGTCGGAGAGCGGCATGAAGCAGATCTCGGCCTCGCACAGCCGCTCGACATAGGTGCGGTAATCGGTGAGCGGCAGGAATTCCTTGTGCGTGGTCTCCAGCGCGTCGAAGAAGCCGCGATCGTGCAGCACCAGCACGGAAAGCCGCGATCCCACCGCGCGCAGCACCTCGTTCAGCACCGGCATCAGCGGCGCCCAGTCCTCCTCGCGGTTCAGCGCGCCGAAGAACAGGGTCAGCCGGTCCGGATCGCGGAAGTTGCGCGGCTCCGGCAGCGACAATATCCCGTTCGGGAACACCCCGATCTCCGGATTGTATCGCGAAAGCACGCCGGCCAGGGTTTCGGTGCTGGTCTGCACCGCGTGGGCGGCGGTGAAGCTGAGCAACTGCTCCGCCGGCACGCCCTTGTTTTCCAGGAATACCGGGTGATCGTCGAATTCGGTGACCACCACGTAGCCCTTGCCGAGCAGCGCCCGGACGCGGGCGATCCCGGCATCGCCCAGCAGCAGGGGGCGGTGCAGCACGGCGATGCGCGGCGCGTCCTCGATCACCGGGCGCAGCTCCGGTTCCGGCATGATGGCGGTGAGCACGGAGCAATCGCTGGCCAGGGCGCGGATGGGCTCGATCACCCGCACGTCCGAGACGCCGCCGGCGGGCGCCAGCATGGTCGCGTTCACCACGATGCGCGGCCTGGCCGCCCGCTTGGCGCGCCAGACGAACTGCAGCGGCGCGGCGCGGTTCAGATATTCCGCCCGGTCCACCCCGATGGCCCGCAGCCCCGGCTCGATCGCGGCGGCGAAGCGCTCAGCCTCGGCGCGGTCATAGGCGGAGCGGGGGCGGACATCGGCGAGATCGAGCCCCGCCTGCCGCAGCGCCGCCGCCATCATGCGCGGGGTGAACCAGCGCAGATGGGTCCGGTCCAGCAGGCCGGT
>DASTAF010000087.1:0-6814 GCA_035713005.1 Acetobacteraceae bacterium | reverse complement strand
GGTGGTGAGGCGCATGGTGAAGGACCTGCTGCTGCCGGTGGAGATCGTCGCGGTGCCGACCCGGCGGGCGGCGGACGGGCTCGCCCTCTCCTCGCGCAACCGCTATCTCGATGCCGGGCAGCGGCAGGTCGCGGCGGAGCTTCATGCCTGCCTGCGCGACATCCGGCGCCGGTTGCACGAAGGCGCCGCCGCCGGCCCGGCCATCGAGGCGGGGCGGGCGCGGCTGGCCAGGGCAGGCTTCGCGGTCGATTATCTGGCCCTGGTGGAGGCGGAAACGCTGGAGCCGGCCGCCGAACTGGCGGCCCCGGCGCGGCTGATCGCGGCGGCGCGGCTCGGGCCGGTGCGATTATTGGATAATCTTTTGGTTTGATACGATTTTTTAACTGATGCTCCTGCACAATACGCGACGACACATGGTTGGAGCGTGGCGTGAGTGTGATTGCGGATCGGTACGAATCGGCGGAGGCGGCGGATCGGCTGGATGGCCGGGCGAGGCTCGCGGCCCAGCGGGTCGAGGCAGGCGAGCAGCGCCGCCTCGCCGCCCGGCTGGGCAATGCCCTGCAGGAGGGAGCCTTCCAGTTGCAGTTCCAGCCGCGAATCGCGCTCGAAACCGGGCTGGTGGCGGGCGCGGAGGCGCGGCTCGGCCTGCCGCACCGGAGGCGGGGCATGATCCCGCTGGACGAGACGGTGAAAAGCCTCGCCGGCCCGGCGAGGCTGGCGCTGATGGAGCAGATCAGCGAGTTCCTGCTGAACCAGGCCTGCGTGACGGCGGCGGAATGGCCGCCGGGCTGGAGCGTGGCGGTGAACATCGCGGCGCGCTGCGCCGGCACGCGGCAATTCGCCCAGGCGGTCGAGAAGGCGCTCAGCGCGTCGAAGCTCACGCCCCAGCGCCTCGACCTGGAAATCGCCGAGGCCGATCTGGTCGAGGCGGGCATCACCGTCCGGGACGGGCTGGCGGCGCTGCGGGCCCTTGGGGTCGGCATCATCCTGGACGAGTTCGGCCATGCCTATGCCAGCCTCGCCTTGCTGCGCCGCCTGCCGCTCGCCGGCCTCAAGCTCGACCGCAGCCTGACCCGGAGCCTCGATGCGAGCGCCGAGGACCGCGCCCTGCTGCGCGCGACGGTGGAGATCGGCCACGGGCTCGGCCTGCGCATCGCCGCCGAGGGGGTGGAAACCGGGGCGCAGCTCGATCTCCTGCGCCGCGCCGGGTGCGACGAGGCGCAGGGTCCCTGGCTGGGGCCGCCCATGCCGCCGGGCGACATGCGGATGCAGCGCTCATCCTGAATTTACCCGCGCCCAGCGCTCCGGCCACTTGCCGGATCGGCTGATCCGGTTCAATTGCGCGCTCATGAACCCTGTCCGATGCCTGCGGCCGGATCTGCGTGGCCGAAGCTGAAGCCTTTCGCGCCGTGCCCGCCATCGCGGAGCATTCCCCTGCAGGGGCGCCGGGCGCGGATGAATTCCCTTCCCCGATCCACATCATCCTGACCGGAATCGCCCGATCCTGGCCTTGCGCCGGGGCAGGGCGGATGATGCCGGCCGCCGCCGGCGAAACCATGGAGCGCGTATCATGAGGACAAGCCTTTCCTGGGGCGCCAGGCTGCGCGGCATAAAGGAGGGGCTGAGCGATGCCTGGCGGCTGGCCAAGCCCTATTTCAGGTCCGAGGAAAAATGGATCGCCTGGGGGCTGCTGGCCGCGATCATCGCCCTCAACCTGTTCATGGTCTATCTGAACGTCATCTACACCTACTGGTACAAGATCGCGTACAACGCGCTGGAGGCCAAGAACGAGGCGCAGTTCTTCACCTCGATGTTCACCTACCAGTTCGTCAAGGGCTATCCCTGGTTCGTGCCGGGCTTCATTCCCTTCGCCGCCGTCAACATCACCGTGGCGGTCTATGCCTTCTACCTGAACCAGATGCTGGAGATCCGCTGGCGGCGCTGGATCACCAACCGCTTCGTCCGCGAATGGCTGGAGAAGCGCGCCTATTACCAGATCAGCCTGACCGCCCAGGCGGGCAGCGTGGTGGACAACCCGGACCAGCGGATCGCCGACGACCTGCGCAGCTTCGTCTCCAGCAATCTTTCGCTCGGCATCAATTTCATCGCCAACATCGTCAACCTGTTCAGCTTCGTCTTCGTGCTGTGGTTCATCGCCCCGCCGCTGAAATTCCACGGCTTCACCATCCCCGGCTGGCTGGTCTGGACGGCGCTGATCTATTCGGTCGTCGGCACCTATTTCACCAATATCATCGGCCGCAAGCTGGTGCCGCTGAATTTCCAGCAGCAGCAGGTCGATGCGGATTTCCGCTTCAACCTGGTGCGGGTGCGCGAGCATACCGAGCAGATCGCCCTTTACGGCGGCGAGGATGAGGAGGCGGAAGGGCTGAGCCACCGCTTCCAGGCCATCTACATCAACTGGTGGCGGATCATGAAGCGCACCAAGGCGCTGAACTTCTTCACCATCGGCTTCACCCAGGTGGCGATCATCTTTCCGCTGATCGTTGCCGCCCCCAATTATTTCGCCGGCATCTTCACCCTCGGCGTGCTGATGCAGATCAGCAATATCTTCGGCAACGTGCAGGGCTCGTTCTCCTGGTTCATCAGCTCCTACCCCGATCTCGTGGTCTGGCGCGCGACGGTGCAGCGTCTCGAAGGCTTCGAGCGCGCGGTGCTGGCGGCGCATGCTCAGACCGCGCATAACCCGGTGAGCATCGAGCCGGGCGCCGCCGGGCTGCAGATCGACGGTCTCGCGCTCGACCTGCCGGACGGGCGGCGGCTGATCGAGCAGGACCACATGGTCATCCGGCCGGGCGAGCCGCTCGCCATCACCGGGCCTTCCGGGGCGGGGAAATCCACCCTGTTCCGCGCCATCGCCGGCATCTGGCCCTTCGCGCGCGGGCGCATCAGGCGGCCCGGTGGCAGGCTGATGTTCCTGCCGCAGAAACCCTATTTCCCCACCGGCTCGCTGAAGCGCGCCGTCGCCTATCCGGCCCATGAGCACGAGGTGGACGATCATCGGGTGCGGCAGGCGCTGGAGGATGTCGGGCTCGCGGAGCTGGCGGACCGGCTGGAGCAGGTGGATAACTGGGGGCTGCGCCTGTCGGGCGGCGAGCAGCAGCGGCTGGCACTGGCGCGGGTGCTGCTCGTCCGACCGGACTGGCTGTTCCTGGACGAGGCGCTCTCGGCGCTCGATGAAGGCGCGGCGAGGGACTTGTTCGGCATGCTGCGCCGCCGGCTGCCGGAGGCGCAGATCGTCTCGATCGCGCATCACCAGGCGCTGATCGGGCTGCATCCGCGGCACACTGCGCTGGTGCCCGGCCCCGCCGGGTCAAGCCGCCTCGCGGAAGCGGAGGCCCAGGGCGCGTAAAAGGGGGCGCCTAAAGGGCGCCCGTAAAGGGGCGGGGAAGCGCGGGCGGCCTATTTCTTCCCTTTCGCGGCGGCTTCCTCGGTCTTCAGGGTTTCGGTGGCGATGGCCGAGTCGATCTCCCGGCCGGCTTCGATCAGGAAGCGCGCCTCGTGCTGATCGCCGTGGCGCTTCGCCTCCTCGCCTTGCCTGACGAGATTTTCCGCCTCTCTTGCGGCGGCGCCGCCTTCGCTGGTCTTGCCGGCCATGCCGTTCCTCCTGCCGTTATCGATTGACGGCAGGAGGTTAGCCACTGCCCGTTGACGCTCTCTTGGCCGCGGCATTACATTCTCTTACTTCAGGCGGGATGGGCGAGTTCCCGCACGCCGATGCGGCCGCCGGAAGGGCGGCGCGAACGGTCGCCCATCAGCTCGTTCAGGCTCATGATTCCCTGGCCCGCCCGGCGGCGGGGACGCCCGATGAGCCGGCCGATATTGAACGGCTCCTCCGGCTCGGCGCGGCCGGGGGGATCGATTGCCTCCGCCGCGCCCCAGCCGGCCTGGGCGGGCGCCGCCGATTCCCAGAAATTCGCCCGCCGAGCGGCACGGGCGAGGAAGCTGCGCAAGGCCGGATCCCGCCAGCCCGACTCGTCGATCAGTATGTCGACCGGCGCGAACAGCTCATGCGCATGGGCGATGTGATGCTCGGCAAATTCCTGGAACTGCTTCGGCTTCAGCGCGTAGAGCACCCGCATGTCCCGCACCGGCAGGATCAGCGGCTGATCCGGCTTGCGCTCCAGCAGCCCGGTCAGCTTCCAGCGCGGCGCGTGATCGTATTCGGCCACCGTCAGGTTGAGCCAGGGCGCCGGGCAGGCCACCAGCAGCGAATGCAGGCTCGGCGCGTAGCGGGACCGCTTGTCGAGCAGGTTCTGCATGGTGCCGCAGACCTCGATGGCGAACAGATCCGGTATTCTGTAGCACCTGCCACCACAAGATAGCTTCCGGCCATGGTGGTTTTCTACCACATTTAGCGGATGCCGGAAACAGAAATCACTAAGCTCCGCCGCGCCCGGATACGGTGCCACAAGTCGCTCAAGCAGGCGGAGGTACAGGTTGAGCGCTTCCAGACCAAATTGGCCGAGATCGAGGCCGCGATCTATGCCATCGCGCCCGAGATCGACCTGCCGCTCCGGTTCCGCAAATCGAACCCGATCTTTGCCAGGGGCGAGATGAGCCGGTACGTGCTGGACGTGCTGCGGGAGGCGGAGCGGCCTTTGACCATGCGGGAGATCGCCGCCCGGATGCTTGAGCGCAAGGGCGTGGTGGTACTGGATCCGGGCCTGCGGGAGTATATCTGCAACCGGCTGTCTTGCCAGATATCCGTGCTGCACAAGCGCGGGCTGATCGAGATGGTGAGCGTGAGGGAGCGGTGGCGGTGGACTATATTTGGCAATGCCTAAAGAGAAGATGACTTCTCTGATTGACTCGGCGATTCTGTTGGCGTCTGCCGCGCATTATGAACCAGACTTTCTAATCCCTCAATCTGGCCCGGAGGAACAGCGATTTCTCCGAGGTCAGATTCAACTCTCTTTAGGGTGGTCATCAGAGTATGTGCGAGAATTTTAAAACTACGTGGCGTCATAACGATGCACGTCTGCTCCATCATTCCGGGAATTTTCTCAATCTGATTCCGGTCCATACCGAAGCTTAACAGAACCTCGTTTTCATTAAGATTCACGCCAAAAGCATTAGCGTACAGATACCTTAAGTCGGCCGTCCGGATATTTTCAGGCATTGGCTGTCTCTGGCGATCTAATTCTTTCGGGCGTAGTCGCGGAAATTTCAAATCTATACGAATAACCTAAAGAATCTCTATTTCTATTGAAATCCTCTAGAACGTTGTTAATTCCCATCCTATACCCAGACTGCATTCTAACAAACATATCATCGGCTGCTTGATTTATGACACCCCTTTCTCTGATGAGGCGGAACATATGCCGAGGATTCTGGTCAAGTAACCGGACAAGCGTATCAACTGCCTTGGTTTGCGTGATCTTGCCACGCTCCCACCGCGTCCAAGTCTTCGCCCCCGTACCAAGTATTTGCTCCATGTCTGTTTGCTTTAGTCGATACTTCTCCCTAATACGCCGAAGTTCAGACGGTGACAGAAGTTCGTCAATCTCACGTATGGCTGCCGCCACGGCGATATCGTGCTCTGGCATCTGACTGCCAATGTAGCTAATATTGCCACAATGCTCACAATAAGTTTGACGATCGGCAATTTCCCTCGAAATTCCGTTGTGCCGCACGGCAAAGGGAACCGTCCGCTCGGACAGTGTGTTTTCGCCACAATTTGAGCACCGGCTAGGGTGCATACTTTTCGTCCCTTTTAAAAGAAGTTACAACCAAACGCTCGTTGTCTGTGCCTCGATCCGCAATCAAGAGTTTTAAGAACATGTTGCAGCCGCATTCATCCAGCCAAATTGAATAATAGTCTGACATTGTAGTGGGGTATTTTTTTAGCGTTGGCTCTGCTTTCCGAAAGTGAAGTGGTCCTAAATCCGATATAATGATTTCCCGCAAATCATTCGAGTCAATACCCATGCCCCGAAGTTCCTCACGAACAGCAGCATAAAACTCGCAAGTATTTTCATCCGCCGCTAAGCGCCTTACGTCGTCTAATCGGTTTGCTGGTTGCACCCACGCCCCATAAAGTAGCACGGTGCTACCTGAATATCAAGGAAAGAAGTGTCCGTAAAGTGCTATGGCAGCGGTTATGCCACCCGCGCCCTCTGCCAATACCCGCAGAAGTCCACGCTCGGCGGGGCTGCCATCGCCAGCCCCATGACCGCCTGCACCTGCCGCCCGTTGTCCACCCGGCGGTGATCTTCCCGCCATGAAGCCTCTTGAGCGTAGCGGGCCAGATAGGCGCCAGCGATGTGGTGATGGTGCCCAATCTCCGCGCGGCGCATGCGGCTGAAGAAGCCCTCGGCGCCATTCGTGCAAGCGCCATCCAGGCTATAGGCTTCCTGATGGTTGATCCGCTGCATGCTGTAGCGGGCATAGAGGTCGTTCCAGGCTTGCGACTCATCGGCCATCAGCTCGGTGCCGGGAGCCACCCGGTTGCGGATGAAAGTGGTGGCATCGCCTTCCGACCGGAACACCGCCGGGAGGGTGTGACCATCACGCTCACGGATGATGACGACGCATTGACGCTTGCCGTTCTGGTTCTTGGCAAGGCGGCGGTCCCGGCGGTTCTCGCGGTGATTGGCGGGCTTCTGGTAGCCGCCGAAATAGCCGCCATCGATCTCCGCCACCTTGCCGGGTCCGCCAAGGGTGCGACCCTTCAGTTCGGTTGCCATGGCTTCGCGGAGCTTGTGAGCCAGCACGAAAGCCGTTTTATACTGAACGCCAAGATCGCGGCTCAGCGCCAGCGCGCTCTTGCCCTTCACCTCGTTGATGAAGATGG
>DASTAF010000086.1:0-2262 GCA_035713005.1 Acetobacteraceae bacterium | reverse complement strand
CTTGCCGCCCTCATAGGTGAAGGTGATGTTCTCGAACTCGATGGCGCCCTCGAAGCGGGGCCTGAGGCCGGTGGTCAGCGCCCGCCGCTCGGTGGGCCGGTTCAGCACCGAGCCGACGATGCCCACCGCCGCCCGCGCCTCCTGCGCGTCCTGGATCAGCCGGGCGAAGCTCACCAGCGGCCCGGCGACGCGCCCGCCCAGCAGCATGAAGCCGATCAGCCCGCCCAGCGCCAGCGGGTTCTGCGAGGTGATGCCGATATAGGCGCCCAGCAGCAGCACGCCGCCCTGGGTGTAGCGCTCGAAGGGCAGGGTCAGCGCCATCGGCCAGTTCGAAAGCCGGCCCATCTGCAGATAGAGCCCGCTGGTCTCGGCCACCCGGTCGTCCCATTCCTTCGCCCGCACCGGCTCCAGCCCCAGCGATTTCACCGTGCGGATGCCGTAGATGCTCTCCACCATGGTCGCGCCCTTGCGGGATTCGGCCTGGATGATCCTGCCGGTCAGCCGCGCCAGCGGCCCCAGGAAGGCGACGATGATCAGCCCGATGATGCCGGCGGCGATCAGCACCGTCCAGGCCAGGAAGGCGTCGAGATAGAACAGGATCGGCAGGATCAGCGCCACCATGAACATGTCGATGAAGGTGGAGAGCAGCCGGCCGGTGATGAAATCGCGCACCCGGTAGATCTGCTGGATCTTGTAGGTCACGTCGCCGGCCTGGTTCCGCTCGAAGAACTCGATCGGCAGGGTCATCAGCCGGTCGAAGATCATCAGGTTCAGCCGCGCGTCCAGCCTGGTCGATAATATCACCAGCATCAGCCGCCGGCCCCAGCTCAGCAGCGCCTCGAAGACGATGGCGATGACGAAAACCAGCGTCACCAGGATCAGCGTGTTGATGCTCTTGTAGATGATGACCGTGTTCAGCACGACCATGATCATCAGGATCGGCAGCACCTGCAGGATGGTCAGGGTGATCGAGCCGAGCGCCACGTCCCGCAGGATGCGCTTCTCCAGCATCACCATGCGGGTGAGCAGGCCGAAATTGAAGGCGGGCTCCGCCTCCTTGCCGTCCCTTGTGCCGCGGATGAGCAGCACCCCCCCGTCCCAGAGCTGCTGGAGCTGCAGCTCATCCACCGCCACCGGCGCGCCTTGGCCGGGCGTCCCCTGGCCGGGCGCGCCCTGCTCCGCCCGGGGGTCGCGCACGAAGGCCAGCCCGCGCTCGCGGTCATGCCCCACCATCAGCGCGGCGCCGCCATCCTTCAGCAGCAGGATGACCGGCGAGGTGGTCTCCATCTTCATCAACTGCCGCCAGCTCACGCGGATGCCCCGCGCCCACAGCCCTGATTCGCGCAGCCATTCCACCAGATGCGGAGAGGATGGCACGGCGTCCCCGCCCGCCTCCAGCCGCAGCGCCTGCGGGTCCAGCTCGGCCCCATGGAATTTCGCCACCGCCATCACGGCGGCGATGCGGATGTGATGGCCGGATTCCGTGCCGGAAGCATCGCCGGATGCTGAATTCATGTCGTTCATCAGGCCTGGAGCCCTTTCGAGACCAATGGTTTTGCCTGTGGTAAAGGACGCCCGCGCCCCGATATCGTCTTGAATAATACCACCAGAAGTTTAGTAGCACAAAATCATGACCGAAACCTAGACATGGCGGTAATGCGCGTGACTAATATGATCGGATTTGACTTGGCAAAGCCGGATGCCTCCCCAGGCTCTCCCGCGCCTGCGCCATCGCGGAACAGACGCCCCTGGAACGAGGACATGATGGACATCCGACCCGCCGCCGAAGCCGACCTGCCGGAATGCCAGGCGATCTACGCCCATCACGTGCTGGAGGGCACCGGCAGCTTCGAGGAGGTGCCGCCCTCGCTGGAGGTAATCGCCGCGCGCCACCAGGAGATCGTTAAATCGGGCTGGGCCTGGCTGGTCGCCGCCGACGCCTCGGGCGTGCTCGGCTTCGCCTATTACACGCAATACCGCCCGCGCAGCGCCTATCGCTTCACCGCCGAGGACAGCGTCTATGTGCGGGACGACGTGCGCGGCCAGGGAGTCGGCAAGGCACTGGTCGCCCGGCTGATCGAGCATGCCGCCGGGGCGGGATTCCGCCAGATGCTCGCCATCGTCGGCGATGCGGAGAATATCGGCTCCATCGGCGTGCATGCCAGCCTGGGCTTCCAGAAGGTCGGCACGCTGCGCGATGTCGGCTTCAAGTTCGGCCGCTGGCTGGACGTGGTGTTCATGCAGCGCGGGATCAGCCGCGCC
>DASTAF010000085.1:0-2188 GCA_035713005.1 Acetobacteraceae bacterium | reverse complement strand
GCAGGTCGCGCAGCAGGTTGAGCCGGTTGCGGTAGATGAATTCCACCTCCTCCATCTCGGCCACCGGCATGGCGAATCCGGCCCGCTGCATCAGCCCCATGCAGTCCGAGAGGGCGGGAAAGGGCGAGACGCGCGGGCTGGCGCCGCCGACAAGCTCTGATTCAGTCTCGATCAGGGCGGCCCGCAGCCCCGTCAGCGTGCCGATCAGGGGCAGGCTGGCGATGAACAGCCCGGAGGGCTTCAGCGCGCGCCTGAGTTGGATCAGCGCGCCCGGCAGGTCGTTGATCCAGTGGAGCGAGAGATGGGCAACGATCAGGTCGAAGGCAGCTTCGGCGAAGGGCAGGGCTTCCTCATCCGCCGCCACCGGCAGCCCGCCCGCCCGTGCCGTCATCCGCGCCGAAAGATCGGAGGAGATCACCGCTATGCCGCGCTCCGCCAGCAATGGTGCGACGGCGCCGCGGCCGCCGACATCGAGCGCCGTGCTGAATTGCCGCTTCGTGTCGTCGAGCCGGTGGAGCACCCGTTGTGCCAGGTCGTCCAGAACCGGACGCAGCGCATCGATACGCGCGGCGGCGCGGTCCCGGTGCAGGCGCACGGCGCACCGGTCGAAGATGATGATGTCGTCACTGTCCATCGGGCGAGTCTTGCATCAAAGTCTCGTCGCCGGAAGGGGAGAGGGGTTTTGAGCCTGCTCGGCCGTGCCCTGCGTGTCTGCATCGACACGGCGCTGCCGCCGCATTGCCTCGCCTGCGCCGCCGAGGTCGGGGCGGATGGGCAGCTCTGCCCGGACTGCTTCAGCGCCACCGCCTTCATCTCCCCGCCCTTCTGCAGCCGCTGCGGCATGGCACTACCCGGCATCATGGCGCGCCAGGCGGTGCCGGTCTGCGAAAGCTGCGCCATCGATCCGCCGCGCTTCCGGGCCGGGCGGGCGGCCCTGCTGTATGACGAGATGGCCAAGCGGCTGATCCTGCCCTTCAAGTATTCCGACCGCCCGGAGGCGGCTTTGGGCCTGGCGCGGCTGATGGCGCGGCCAGGCGCGGAACTGCTGAGGCGGGCGGACATCATCGTGCCGGTGCCGCTGCACCGTGCCCGGCTGCGCGAGCGGGGCTACAACCAAGCTGCCTTGCTCGCCCGCGCCCTGGGCCGCATCGCCGGCAAACCGGTGAGCGTGGATGCGCTGCGGCGCCCGAAGCGGACGCGGCCGCTCAACGAGATGGGGCGGGATGCGCGGCGCCAGGCGCTGGAAGGCGCCATCGCGATCCGCCCCGACCGCACCGGAAGGATCGCAGGCGCTTCAGTGCTGCTGGTCGATGATGTCATGACATCCGGCGCCACCGCCACCGCCTGCGCCGAGGCCCTGCTTTCCGCCGGCGCCGCGGCGGTGGACGTGCTGGCGCTCGCCCGGGTGACCGATCCGCAGAGCCTGTGACAGCTCTTGCTACCGGCGCATGATCGCGTATGTGACAGGAATGGCCAAGGTCGAAATCTACACCCAACCCTTCTGCCCCTATTGCGCCCGCGCCATTGCGCTGCTGCGCAAGAAGGGCGTCTCCTACACCGAAATCAACGCTCCCGGAGGTTCTGCGGCGCGGCGCGAGGCGCAGCAGCGCTCCGGCGGGTCTACCGTCCCGCAGATCTTCATCGACGGCAAGCCGGTCGGCGGCTGCGACGATCTCTATGCGTTGGACCGGCGCGGCGGGCTCGACCCGCTCCTCGCATGATCCACTATCAGCTTCAGTGCAGCGCCGGCCATGAGTTTGATGGCTGGTTCAAGGATAGCGCCGGCTTCGAGCGCCAAGCGGAAGCAAGGATGCTCGCCTGTCCCCGCTGCGCCGATGCCGAGATCACCCGTGCCGTCATGGCGCCGCGCATTGCCAGCGGCAGGGCACAGGCCGAGAAGCCGCCCGCGCCGGAGGCTGGACCGGCTCCCGGCCAGCAGGTGGCGGTGAAGATGCCGGACGAACTGCGCGCGGTGCTGACCCGGCTGCGCAGCGAGGTGGAGCAGCGCTGCGACTATGTGGGTGAGAACTTCGCCGCCGAGGCGCGGGCCATTCACGAAGGCACGAGCCCGGCGCGCGGCATCTATGGCGAGGCGACGGAGGCCGAGGCGGAAGCGCTCGCCGAGAACGATATCGAGGTGGTGCGCATTCCCTGGGTTCCCCGCGCCGATAGCTGAACCTCAGTCGAG
>DASTAF010000084.1:0-3020 GCA_035713005.1 Acetobacteraceae bacterium | reverse complement strand
GGGGCTGGACGCGGTCTATATCGGCCCGGCCGATCTCGCCCTCTCGCTCGGGGTGGCGCCGCGCTTCGATCCGGTCGATCCGGTGGTGACCGATGCCATCGACCATATCCTCGCCCGCGCCAAGCATCACGGCAAGCGCGCGGCGATGCATAATGGCTCCTCCGAATACGCGCTGAAGATGGTGGAAAAGGGTTTCGATCTGGTCACCGTGGGATCGGATGCACGCTTCCTCGCCGCCGGGGCTGCCTCGGCCATCGCCGCCTTCCGCCAGGGCGGCAGCGGCGCGCCCAAGACCGGATACTGAGGGAGAAGGCGGGCATGGTGCGGATCGCCCAGATCGGCGCGGGGCGGATCGGCGTCTCCCACGCCGCGCTGGTCGCGGCGCATCCGCGCGCGGTGCTGAGCGCGGTGATCGACGCCGATGCCGCGGCGGCTTCGCTGCTCGCCGCGCGGCATGGCGCGAAGGTGCGGGACTGGCGGAGCGTGCTGGCGGACCCCGAAATCGACGCGGTGCTGATCGCCAGCTCCACCGATACCCATGCCATGTTCATCGAGGAGGCGGCGCGGGCGGGCAAGGCAATCCTGGCCGAGAAGCCCATCGACCTCTCGCTCGACCGCATCGACCGCTGCCTTGCCGTGGTGGCCGAGACCGGGGCAAGGCTGATGGTCGGGTTCAATCGCCGCTTCGATCCCGACATCATGGCGCTGAAGGCGCGGCTGGATGAAGGCGCCATCGGCCGGCCGGTGCAGCTTCTCATCATCAACCGCGATGCCGAGGCCCCGCCCGCCGCCTTCCTGCGCCGCTCCGGCGGCATATTCCGCGACATGGCGATCCATGACTACGACCTCGCCCGGCATCTGCTGGGCGAGGAGCCGGTCGCGGTGCGGGCGGGAGGCAGCGCGCTGGTGGATGAAGGCGCCGCCTCCTGCGGCGATTTCGACACCGCCCATACCGTGCTCACCATGCCGAGCGGGGCGGAGGCCGTCATCCTGAACGCCCGCTGCGCCCGGTTCGGCTTCGACTACCGGGTGGAGATTCTCGGCAGCAAGGGGGCGCTGCGCATCGCCTCCGCCCCGCGCGGCAATCTGCAGGAGGCGACGGCGGCGGGCATCATCCTCGGCAAGCCGGCGCAGAACTTCTTCGAGCGGTTCGAAATGGCCTTCGTCCGTCAATTTGACGCATTCGTGAACGCCGTGGCGGAAGGCAGGCCCATGCCCGCTTCCGGCGCGGATGGGCGGGCAGCCTCCGCCATCGCCGAGGCGGCGGCGCGCTCTGCCCGCAAGGACATGGCGGAGCACGAATAAAAACCCTGCAATTCCCGCATCCGCCTCCAATATCCTTCCTGCCGCAATGCATAGGAGGGTCTGGTGAAGCTTCTGGCAGTGCATCCGAGCGCGCTGATGTACACGCGCATTTTCCTGCGGCTGGAACCGCTGGGGCTGGAACTGGTGGCGGCGGCGGCGCGGACGGCGGGACACGAGGTGCGGATCATCGACCTGCAGGTGGAGACGCACCGGGACTATTTCCGTCTGCTGCGCGAGTTCCAGCCTGACGCGATCTGCTTTTCCGGCAACTACCTCGCCAACGTGCCGGAGATCATCGATCTCTCCCGCGCCACCAAGGAGGTGCTGCCCGGCTGCTTCGTCTTCGCCGGCGGGCACAGCGTCTCCTTCATCGCCGCCGACCTGCTGGCGCAGGCCGAGGGCGCGATCGACTGCATCCTGCAGGGCGAGGGCGAGGCGTCCATCGCCGATCTGCTGGCGGCTTCACGCGATGGCGGTCTGACCTCGGTTCCGGGCGGGGTAACGGCTGGCGGTTCCGGGCCGCGCCCGCGCTTCGTGGAATCCCTCGACGATCTCCGCCCGGCGCGGGATCTGCTGCGCCACCGGCGCAAATACTTCATCGGCACGCTCGATCCCTGCGCCTCCATCGAATTCGCCCGCGGCTGCCCCTGGGACTGCACCTTCTGCAGCGCCTGGACCTTCTACGGGCGCAGCTACCGCACCGTCAGCCCCGATGTCGCCGCCGAGGAACTGGCGGCCCTGCGCGAGCCGGGCGTGTTCATCGTTGATGACGTCGCCTTCGTCCATGCCGAGCACGGCATGGCGATCGGCGAGAAGATCGCATCCAGAGGTGTTAAGAAGCAGTATTACCTGGAGACCCGCGCCGATGTTCTGCTGCGCAACAAGGAGGTGTTCCGCCTCTGGCGCCGGCTCGGCCTGGAATACATGTTCATCGGCATGGAGGCGATCGATGCGGAAGGCTTGAAAACCTTTAGAAAGCGCGTCTCCACCGACCGCAACATGGAGGCGCTGGAATTCGCCCGCTCCCTTGGCATCACGGTGGCGATCAACCTGATCGCCGACCCGTCCTGGGACCGCGAGCGTTTCGAGGTAATCCGCAAATGGTGCCTGGAAATCCCCGAAATCGTGAATATCAGCGTCACCACCCCCTATCCCGGCACGGAAATCTGGCTGGACCAGAGCCGCCAGCTCACCACCCGCGACTACCGCCTGTTCGACATCCAGCACGCGGTGCTGCCGACCACCCTGCCCTTGCCGGAATTCTACGCCGAGCTGGTCAAGACCCAGCAGGTGCTGAACCACAAGCATCTCGGCTGGGAGGCACTGAAGGGCACGGCCGGCATCGCCGCAAAGCTGCTGCTGCGCGGGCAGACAAATTTCATCCGCATGCTCTGGAAGTTCAACAGCGTGTTCAACCCGGCGCTGCAGCTTGCCGATCATGCCCGCCCGGTGCGGTATGAATTGCCGCTGCCGCCCGCGCCGGTGGAAGGCGTGCGCGATCCGCACGCGCTCTACCTGCACGCCCCCGTCGGACGGCGCGGCCGCGCCATCGACGACGACACCGAACGCTTCGTGGACGAGACGAGGATCGGTGCTAACTGAAAGTTAGAAACCGTCCCGCGCAATCTGCTTGACAGGAAAAAATGGATTAAATATTCTACTGACAGAAAAATAAGAAACGACAGTTCCGCTGGGACCGATCGAATGAGGGGAAA
>DASTAF010000083.1:0-6822 GCA_035713005.1 Acetobacteraceae bacterium | reverse complement strand
GGGCTGGGCACGAGCGGCTCGTGCGGCGGCAGCACCGGAATCTTCACCCCCGGCACGGGCTTCTTGTCGGGGCCGAAGAAATCGCCGCTGAAAAGGCCGCAGCCTGAAAGCAGGCCGAGTGGCAGCATCAATGCGGTGCGGCGCGCAATGCGGAACGCGTCCGCGCTTTTCTCGGAAATTGGCAGGGTCATCCGTTGAGCTTCGCGAGCAGGCCGTCGGCCAAATTGCGGACGCCAGGAGGCGCCTCCGGATCGATGGAGACGCGCTCCAGCAGCGATTTTGCCGCATGTTCCTGATGGATACGCAGGTCAACCACGGCGCCCAGGAGTTGCGCCATATCGTGCATCGGGTTGGCGGGATTCATCACAGGCTGCAGCCGCGCCATCACCGTGTTCGGATCGGTAATGCCCATCGCGTGCTGCGCCCAGAGCAGCGTCGCAAGGTCGCGCATCAGTGGTCCTGCATGACCGGAGGAACCGATGCGCGTCCATAAAGCCTCAGCCTGCTTCATGGCGCCCGCATCCGCATAAAGTGCCGCCGCCCGGAAGCGGGCGAGGGTTGCATAGCCGGCGGGTGCGGATTTGGCGAAGTTCAGCAGGGTTTTTGCCTCGTTAAGGCGCGTGGCCTTGGTAAGCCCCGTCCCAGCGGCGTCAATCCGGCTGGTAATCGCCAGATATTGAGCGCCGGCCCGCATCTCCAGCCGGTGTTGATGCCAGCGCCAGGCTTGGAAGGCGCCAACCCCGATCAGCACCAGCAGGGCGCCGCCGATGAAGACGCCGGCATAGCGGATCAGGAACCGGCGCGTGTTCTCGGCGCGCAGATCGTCGGCAACTTCATCGAAAATATCGGGCACGCGCGATGTTACTCCTGATGATGCCTCCGCATCGGTAGGAGGGCTTATAACCGCGTCGTGGAAACAGGGCAATGTAACCGGAAATTTAACTGATTCGGTTTAGATTTCAGGGATGAGATCGATAGCAATCCTTCTTGCCTTGCTGCTTGCGGGCTGCACGGGGCCTGGTGCCGCCGCCGGCATCGCAGCCGGCGCCAACGTCCTGAGCCTGACCACGATCCACCGCACCATTCCGGACGCGGTGATTTCGCTGGTTTCTGGCAAGGATTGCTCCATGGTCCGGCTGGACGAGAACAAGAGCTATTGCCGCACGCCATATCCGCTGCCGCCTCCACCTCCCTATTGTACGCAAACTTTGGGTGAGGCCACCTGCTGGCGCGATCCACAGGATCTGCCTGATCATGCGCCGCCGATTGCGGAGGGGGCGCAGACGCTCTCTCCGGTGCAACTTGCCAACCGAAATCGGCGCTGGCCCTGAAACTCGGTTCCAGGCGCCGGATTTTGCCTCGCTTTCGCCGCATCATAACCAAATTCTTTCTCCCAGATGAAGAAGGACAGCTTGAAACTTTTCCGGATGCACCAATCCTTTCTTTAATTTCATCTAAAGCCTGTTGCCTTCTTTCACTCTATATGCCAGCCGCCTCATTTGAGGTTTTGCCTTGGTAGAACAATTTTTCTGGGAAATCCTGATTTTTGTTAATTTTTTTCATTTAGTAACGGAAATATTTCCGCTTCAGGTTGCAATAATGCTTGCAAAAATGTAAGACATGGCCCATTGCTAAACGTAAAGTTAATCTTGGCCTCTGCGTGGCAGGTTTTCATCTTTAGCGTGAAGCCGCGGAGGCTGGTCTGGTTCAAAATCAATAAGAGTTTGTTAAAAATTTTGACGATGCGCGCAAGCGTGGCGGCAATGGCTGTGGCGGAGAAGGCGGAGGAGCCATGCTGGATCGGGTAATGGTCGATTCTGAAGATATCTGGGCGCTGCGAGGCGGCAAGATGGGCTCGCTCATCCGCAACCGTGACTGGTCCTCAACCAGTCTTGGGCCGATCCTGGCCTGGCCGCAAAGCTGGCGCACCGCCGTAGATATCATGCTTTGCATGCCGATGGCGGCCTGTATCCGCTGGGGCAGGGATGGCGTTCTCCTTTACAACGATGCCTATGCGGCATTCGCCGGCAGGCGGCACCCCGGCCTGTTGGGCACCACCTTGGAAGAAGCCTGGCCGGAGGCGAGCGATTTCACCCGGCACACCGTGGAACGCGTGCTGCGGGGAGAGGCACTGACGATGCGCGAGCATCATATCGTGCTCAATCGTCATGGCGAGCCCGAGGATATCTGGGTCCATCTTTCCTATTCGCCGCTTCTGAACGAGGCGGGCTGTCCCGCGGGTGTCATGGGATTGGTGACGGAGGTTACCGAGCGGGTCCGGGCAGAACAGAAGCGGCGGGAAAACGAGGCGTCCCTCCGATCGCTCAATGAACGGCTTGAGCTGGCGCTGAATGCCGGGCCGATCCTGGGCAGTTGGGTCTGGAACGTCCGGCAGGACCGGTTCAGCGTCGATGAACGGTTCGCCCGCAGCTTCGGCGCCGGGTACGAGCATTCCTGCCAGGATCAGCCTCTCGATGTGGTCATGCAGGCGATCCATCCGGATGACCGCGCGCATGTCACCGCCGCGGGCATGCACACGCTGAAAACGGGCGAGCGATTCCGGTGCGAATACCGGGTGCGACATGCTGATGGCAGCTATCGTTGGGTAGAAGCGAGCGGGCGTTGTGATTGTGAGACGGACGGCCAGCCAGGGCGCTTCTCATGCGTGCTGATCGACATCACGGACCGCAAGCAGATGGACCTCGCCCTCCGGGAGAGCGAGGCCTGGTTCCGCTCGATGGCGGATTCCGCTCCCGCTCTGATCTGGACGACGGATGCCAGCAGCAAGGTCACCTTCGCCAATCGCCGCTATGAAGGCATCTTTGGGGTAAATCCCAGGAGCATGGAGGGGGAGGAGTGGCTGCGCATCGTTCATGAGGATGATGCCGGCGCCTATCACGCCCGCTTCCGCGCTGCCTTCGAGGTGCGGATGCCCTTCACGGGCGAGGTGAGGGTACGCAACAAGGAGGGGCAGATCCGCTGGATGCGCTCCGAGGCAGTTCCGCGTTTCGCTGGCGACGGAAAATTTATCGGCTATATTGGATGCGCCGTTGATGTAACTGAGGTATATCTGGCGACGGAATTGCTTGAGGCAAAGGTGGCCGAACGTACTCGTGAATATGCTCTCGTGGCGGAGCAACTTCAGACGGAGATGAATGGCCGTGAAAGGGCGGAGCAGGCCCTGCGCCAGGCACAGAAGATGGAGGCGGTTGGTCAGCTCACCGGCGGCATAGCGCATGACTTCAATAATCTGCTGACCGGCATCATGGGCAATCTCGAACTGATGCAGATGCGTGCCGCCCGTGCGGGCATCAGCGATTTCGATGCCTATCTGGAAGGCGCCCGCAGCGCTGCCGCCCGCGCCGCAGCGCTGACTCACCGGCTGCTCGCTTTCTCGCGCCGTCAGGTGCTCGAACCTAAGATGCTCGCCGTCGATGCGATGATGGCGGACGTCGAGGAGCTGATCCGCCGCACGGTGGGGCCGGCGGTCGATGTGCGGGTCGCTCACGCCCCCGATCTGTGGCCGACCCTCTGCGACCAGAACCAGCTCGAGAACGCCCTGCTCAACCTCGCGATCAATGCGCGGGACGCGATGCCCGAGGGCGGGGTGCTGACCATCGAGACGGGCAATATTGTGCTCGACGAATGTTTTGTCGCCGGGCTGGGTGATGTGAAGCCCGGCGAATATGTTGCCATTTCGGTGACTGACACTGGAACCGGCATGTCCGAGGACGTGGTCATGCGGGCATTCGACCCGTTCTTCACCACCAAGGCCGCCGGGCAAGGCACCGGGCTTGGGCTTTCCATGATCTATGGCTTCGTCAAGCAGTCCGGCGGCCATATCCGGATCGAAAGCGAGCCGGGAGCCGGCACGAGCGTCCGGCTTTACCTGCCCCGCTGCCCGGCCGATGCCGAGGCGGTAGAGTCATCGCCTGCCTTCGAGGGAGAAGCGCCGCGTGCCCGCGCCGCGGAGAGTGTGCTGATCGTGGATGACGAGGCAAGCATCCGCCTTTCGGCCAGCGAGATGCTGAGCAACCTTGGCTATTCGGTGCGGGTTGCCGGAGATGCCGCATCCGCCCTTGCCATGCTGGAGCAAGGCGTACCGGCCGATATGCTGATCGCCGATATCGGCCTGCCGGGCATGAATGGCCCGCAACTGGTGGAGGCGGCGCGCCGGCTGCGGCCCGAGTTGAAGGTGCTGTTCATTACCGGCTATGCCGAAGGTGGGCTGGGGCCTTCCGTTCCCCCGTCGGCCTGGACGGAGGTGGTGGCGAAGCCTTTTTCGATGACGGTGCTGGCCGGCAGAATACGCGAGAAGTTAGACGCCTCGCCTATGGCTGCGCCGCCAGCGCCCGGTGCCGCCGCAGCAGAATGATGCCGAGCACGGTCGAGGCTAGGAAGGTCGCAACCCCGGCCATGACGATGCCTCCATGCGAGATCTTGGTGCCCGCACCGATCAGGGCGAAGATGACGGTCTGTGGCAGGAAGCCCAGGGCGGAGCCGAGCAGGAAGGGCAGGAACCCCACCGAGGACAGGCCGGCCAGCAGGTTGGTGATGACGTTGCTGCCGACCGGCATCAGGCGAAGGGTAAGCGTCGCCATGAAGGGCTGCGATGCCAGCGCGGCATCCAGCCGCTTCGCCCGGCCCTTCACGCGCCGCGCCGCCCAGTCCCGCGCAAGCAGCCGCGCCCAGTAGAAATCAGTGGCGAGTGCCGCGCACTGTAGCAGCATGGCAAGGCCGATGCCGCTCCAGAGTCCGAACACATAGCCGCCAATATAGGCTGGGATCTGCCGCGGCAGGCCCAGCGCCACCAGCACCGTGGCAAGCAGGATGAACAGCGCGTCGCTATACAGGCCGCCGGTTCCGATCAGCCCCTCCAGCCGCTGCAACGCTCCGCCACCCATCATCAGGCGTGAGCCGAAACCCGCCAGGGTAAGCCCCCCGAACAGGGCGAACAACTTGATCAGCTTGACGAGCAGGGAGGACTGCGCGGCGTTCATGTGCCAGAATCAAGCTCCGGCCGCCGCCAGCGCCGCTGCAGCCATGCCACCCCCATCAGATCGACCACCCCCACCTTCAGGCGCTTCCAGTTGGTGTAGTGAGAGGCACCTTCCCGCCGTGGATGATGACGAACCGGCACGGAAACAATCCTGCCGCCGGCGCGGATGAACAAGGCCGGCAGGAAGCGGTGCATATGATCGAATTGCGGCAGGTCCAGGAAGGCTTGGCGGCGAAACAGCTTCAGGCCGCAGCCGGTATCGGGTGTCGCATCCCGCAGCAGGAGGGAGCGGATGGTATTGGCGAAGCGCGAGCCGATCTGCTTGGCTGCGCTGTCCCGCCGGCTCACCCGATGCCCCGCGATCAGCACCGGCCCTGGCGCGAGCTTCTCCTCGGCCAGCAGGCGCGCATGGAGGGCCGGAATATCCGCTGGGTCGTTCTGACCGTCTCCATCCAGCGTCGCGATGATTCCGCCGCAGGCCTGCCTGATGCCGGTGATGACGGCGGCACTCTGGCCGCAGCTCCGCCGGTGGCGGATCACCCGCAGGGCAGGGGTTCTGGAAGCAATTTCGGCAAGACGCGCTGGCGTATCATCGGTGCTGCCGTCGTCCACGTAGACGATTTCATGAGGAAGATCGGCTAGCGCCGCCTCGATCGCGCCGATCAGCGGGGCGAGGTTCGGGCCCTCGTTGTGAACAGGCACCACCACCGAGAGCAAATCGGCGCTCATGCCAGCGCCTCCTGCAGCGCGCGGGCCTGATCGGGCCAACCAGGCAGACTTTGCCCCTGCCGCCAAGCCGCTTCTCCCATCATCGCGCGCAATTGCGGGCTGAAGACCAGGCGGCGCAAGGCCTTGCCGAGTTGCTCGACATCATCCACCGGTGCCACCACCCCCGCTTCCGCCGGCACCAGCGTGGCCGCCGCGCCACCATCGGTGATGGCGACCGGCAGACCCCGTGCCAGAGCCTCGGCGATCACCATGCCGTAACCCTCGAAGCGGGTGGCCAGGGCAAAGATTTCCGCCTTGCTCCAGGCTTCTTCCAGCGCCTCGCCCGTCAGCGGGCCGAGCAGCGTCACCCGGCCCGCAATGCCGTACCCGCGGATAAGGGCGCTGAGCGAATCCACATAATCCGGATCGCGCGACTCCCCGGCAAGTGTCAGATGCCAGTCGAGATCGAACAGCCCGGCCAGCGCCCGCAGCAGCACGTCATGCCCCTTGCGGTAGGTTAGGGTGCCCAGGCTCAATATCCCGCAGGGGCTGCCATCGGGCCTGCTGGCTTCGATGGTCCGGCGTGGCGCCTTGTCGGTGCCCGGCACTACCACGCGCACCGCATCCGGACTGACCCCAAACTCCCCGACCAGCCGGTCCGAGATCGGCGCGCTAGCGGCGATGACGCGGCGAAAGCCGGGAAGCAATTCGCATTCCAGCGTCTTCAGCGCCTGCCGCCGAGCTTCCGGCGTGCCGGGTTCCAGTGCGGTCGGATGATGGATCAGCGCCGCCGCCCCGCGTGCCTGCAGCGCCGGAATGGCATCGGCGGCAAGCTCGAATACAGCGCCTTCGACGAGAACGGACCGGCCTTCCAGACGGTCGACCAACGAGGGTCTGGCCTTTCCATCAAGAGCAATCACCTCGCTTGCTCCGCCCATGTCGTTCCAGGCGGCGAGGATGCGGCGGTGATAGAACGAGGCGCCGGTGACGGACTCGTAGGGAGCCGCCGTGATCAGGGCGAGGCGCATGGCCGAATTCATCCGTGAATCATGACGGACGGATATGCTCACGCAATCGTGGCATCAATTCGACAAGGTTGCACGGGCGATGGCGGG
>DASTAF010000082.1:0-5230 GCA_035713005.1 Acetobacteraceae bacterium | reverse complement strand
CGGCGCGGCGCGATGCCGGCGCGGGCCACGGAAGCTTCCAGCCCCGCCACCAGAGCGGGGGCGCAGGGAACCGCGCCCGCCTCGTAGGTTCGCCGGGCGGAAAGCCCGAGGCCGCGCCGCGCCGCGATGGCCCGCCAGGATTCCATGATCCGGCGCATCGCCTCATCGCGGATGTCATCGCGGACGCTGCGGAGGTCGAGGCTGAAGCGGGTTCTCGCCGGGATCACGTTCACCGCCCCCGGACTGGCGGCGATGGTGCCGGCGGTCGCGACCAGGTTTTCGGTGGCGCGGGCAACCGTCTCCGCTGCCAGGATCATCTCGGCGGCTCCGCAAAGCGCATCGCGCCGCAGCGCCATCGGCACCGTCCCGGCATGGCCCGCCATGCCTTCCACCTCGACCATCTGCCGCTCGGCGCCGGAAATCGCCGTCACCACGCCGACCGGCAGACCCTCGGCCTCCAGCACCGGCCCCTGCTCGATATGCAGTTCCACATAGCCGAGCACGCGGTCGCGCCGATAGGCGAGAGCGGCGGGTTCATCGAAGGGAACCAAACCAAAGGCTTCCAGGGCGGCCCGCAGGGAAACGCCATCCTGGTCCTCGACATCGAGCCGCGCCGGATCAAGCGTTCCGGCGATGGCGCGCGAGCCGGTAAGGGCGAAGGGAAAGCGCACGCCTTCCTCGTCTCCGAAGGCGATCACCTCGATCGCGAAGTCAAGGCGCTTCCCCTGCTCCCGCAGCAGCGCCACTGCCTCGATGGCCGCGACCACGCCGAACGCGCCGTCATATTTTCCGGCATCGCGCACCGTGTCGATATGCGATCCCAGCAGCAGCGCCGGCAGATCCGGCGCGGTTCCCTCATAGCGGCCGATCACGTTGCCCACCGGGTCGATCCGGGCCGTCATTCCGGCCTCCCGCATCCAGCGCATGACCTCATCGGCGGCGGCGCGATGCTCCGGCGTGAGATAGAGTCGGGTCAGCCCGTCGGGCTGGGCGGAATGGCGCGCCAGCGCGTCCAGCCGCGCCATCACCCGCGCGCCGGAGATGCTGGAGATATCCATGCTCATGATCCGCAATCCCCCAGCATCTCGATCACCCGGATCAGGCCGGAATGATCCCAGCCGCCGCCGCCATGCGCCACCGCGGCATTGAACAGCTCCTGCGTGCGCGCGGTATTCGGAAGGGCGATGCCGAGCGCGCGGGCATCCCGCAGCGCCAGGGCCAGATCCTTCCGGTGCAGCTCGATGCGGAATCCCGGCTCGAAGCGCCGCTCGACCATCCGCTGGCCATGGGCTTCGAGAATCTTCGATGAGGCGAATCCGCCCATCAGCGCCTCCCGCACCCGCGCCGGATCGGCGCCCGCTTTCGCCGCCAGCACCAGCGCCTCGGCCACCGCCTCGATGGTCAGGGCAACGGCGATCTGGTTGGCGATCTTCGCCGTCTGCCCGGCTCCATTGCCGCCGACCCAGGTGATCGCCTCGCCCATCAGCGCCAGCAGGGGCCGGATGCGCTTAAAGGCCGCCTCCGGCCCGCCGACCATGATGGAGAGAGTTCCCGCCTTGGCTCCGGCCTCGCCGCCGGAAACCGGCGCGTCCAGATAATCGCAGCCGAGCGCGTTGATCCGTTCAGCGAAATCTTTGGTCGCCGCCGGGGAAATGGAACTCATGTCGATGACGGTCTTCCCCGGCGCGAGACCAGCGGCGACGCCTTCCCGCCCGAACAGCGCGGCCTCGACATCCGGCGTATCCGGCACCATCAGGAAAATTGCCTCGGCCTTGCCGGCGGCTTCGGCCGCGGTGGCGCAAGCCTTGGCATGCGCGCCTGTCATCCCCTCGGGAACGCCGCTGCGGCTCGCCAGGAAAAGCTCGTGGCCGCCCTGCGCGAGCCGGGCCGCCATTGGCCTTCCCATGATGCCAAGGCCGACGAATCCCAGCCTCATCACGCCGCCTCCTTCTTCAATTCAGGCAGCGGCCAGTCTTGCCGCGCAGATCAAAGACGTCCAATATATTATTGGAATGGACTGATAGCTTTCGCGTATGCAGCCACCGCCGGCGGCGGCTTTCGGAAAGGTCATGGAACTCCGGCATCTGCGCTACTTCACCGCCGTCGCCGAAAGCCTCAGCTTCACCGAGGGGGCGCGGCGGCTGCATATCTCCCAGCCCCCGCTCAGCCAGCAGATCCGCGACCTGGAACTCGAACTGGGCACGGCGCTGTTCACCAGGACCAACCGGCGCGTCGCCCTCACCGAAGCCGGCACCACCTTTCTCGATCAGGCGCGCGCGATTCTCGACCAGGTCAACCGGGCGGTCGAGCAGAGCCGCGCCATCGGCTCCGGCCGCGCCGGCACGCTGGATATCGGGCTGACCGGCTCGATCCTGCCGGGCGGGCTAGGCGCCCTGGCCGCCGCCTATGGGGCGCGCTTTCCGGGCGTGGCGGTCCGGCTTCACGAGATGGCACCCGACGCCCAGGAAGCGGCGATCATGGACCGGCGCCTCGATCTGAGCTTTCTCCGCCATCCGGGCGGCGATCCCGCGCTCAGGGTGGAGCTTGCCTGGCCGGAGGGAGTCGTGGCGGTTCTTCCGCGGGCGCATCCGCTGGCGGCGAGGCGCGGCCTGCGCCTTGCCGATTTCAGGGGCGAGTCCTTCGTCTTTCTCCGCCGCGCCGATTCCTGCTTTGCCCGGCATCTCTGGTCCTGCTGCATCGAGGCCGGCTTCGAGCCCGCCGTGACGCAGGAAGTGATCGAGGCGCATTCCGTCATCAGCCTCGTCGCCAGCGGGTTCGGCGTCGCCCTGCTTCCCGAACGCATCCGGCGCATCCCCTCCGCCGTGGCGTTCCGGAGGCTGGCGGGGATGACGGCCTCGGCAGATGTCAGCATCGCCTATCATCCAGATCACGGTCCGGTGGTGGGGGAATTCCTCACCTTCGCCCGCGCCTGGCTCGCCCGCGCGGAATGAACTCATCGGCGGCGCGATATGTGCCGCCCCTCTCATCATAAGCGCTGGCTTATATCCTGCATTTTGATTCGCTGCCGGCGCGGCGCGCGCGGCATGATGCTCGCGATAGTTTCGCGGATGGACAAAATGCCAGCTCTCACCACCCATGTTCTCGACACCATGAAGGGCGGCCCTGCCGCCGGTATCCGTATCCGCCTCCTCGCGAGCGAAGGCGGCCGATCGCTGGCCGAGGCGGAGACCGATGCCTCCGGCCGCGCCGCCCTGGCGCCGCCGAACGGCGGGCCGCTCGCTGAAGGCCGGTACGATCTCATCTTCGCGGTCGGCGCCTATTTCGCCGGGGCGGGCGCCGCGGATGCGCAGCCCCGCTTCCTCGACGAGGTGGTGATCCGCTTCGGGATGCAGGCGGGTCAGGCGCATTACCACGTGCCGCTGCTGATCTCGCCCTTCGGCTACACCACCTATCGGGGACAGTGACGCATGACCGGCTATATCTCGCAATGGGCGATGGCCCTGCTCGTCTGGCTGCATGTCGTGGCCGCGATCGCCTGGATCGGCGAATCCTTCTACTTCGTCATGCTCGACAACAGCCTGCATCCGCCGGATGACGAGTTGTCGCGCCAGCGCAAGGTTTATGGCGAGCTTTGGTCCGTGCATGGGGGAGGCTTTTACCACGCGCAGAAATACCTGGTCTCGCCGCCCCAGATGCCGGCCGATCTGCACTGGTCGAAATGGAAATCCTACATGACCTGGATTTCCGGCTTCACCCTGCTCACGGTGATGTATCTGCTGCAGCCGGGCACCTATCTGCTCGACCCTTCGGTTGCGCGCATCACGCCGGGTGCGGGCATCGGCGCCGTCCTTGGCTTCCTGATCGTCGGCTGGCTGGTCTATGACACGCTCTGCCGGCTGCTCGGCGACCGGGACCTGCTGCTCGGCATCGTCATCGCGATCTTCGTGGCGCTCGCGGCTTTCGTCTCGACGCATCTTTTCGCCCCGCAGGCGGCGTTCCTGATCGTCGGCGCGATGCTCGGCACGATCATGTCGGCCAACGTGTTCTTCTGGATCATTCCCGGCCAGAAGAAGATGGTGGCGACGCTGGCGCGCGGCGAGATTCCCGATCCCACGCCGGGGCGGCGCGGCAAGCAGCGCTCGGTGCACAATACCTATTTCACCCTGCCGGTGGTCTTCGCCATGCTGAGCAGCCATTTCGGCATGCTGTTCAGCCATCCGGCGAGCTGGGTTTATCTCTGGCTGGTGATGGTCGCGGGCGCGCTGATCCGCCAGTTCTTCGTGCTCTGGCATGCGGGGCGGCGCAATTTCGCGCTGCCGGTGGCGGGTGCGGTGCTGATCGCGCTGGTCATCATCGCGGTGGCGCCCGGCCTCTTCTCCAGCCCAGGCGCGCAGACGGCGAGCGCCGCGCCGCGCGTCAGCACCATCCAGGTGATGGCGGTGATCCATTCGCGCTGCGCCGCCTGCCACTCGGCCCATCCGACCCTGATGCCGAGCGCGCCCAACGGAATCATGTTCGACACGCCGGACGAGGTGAAACGCCAGGCGGCGCTGATCCTCCAGCAGGCGGTGCAGGCGAAGGCGATGCCGCCGGGCAATATCACCCATATCACCTCGGCCGAACGGCAGGAGATCGCGGCATGGGTCGGGGAGCAGGGCAAGTGAACGCCGAGACGAAACTCAGCCTCGCCGCCCTCAACGCGATGAGCGAGGCGGACTTCATCGCTTCCCTTGGCGATATCTACGAGCATGCGCCCTGGGTTGCGCGCGCGGCAGCCTCCGCCCGCCCCTTCGCCGGCCGCTTGATGCTGCACGAAACCATGGCGGAAATCGTCCGGTCGGCGGAGCCTGGGCTCCAGCTGGCGCTGCTCAACGCCCACCCCGAACTGGGGCAGGCCGGGAAGCTTACGCCTGATTCGACGCGGGAGCAGCGCCATGGCGGTTTTCATCGGCTGCCGGCGGCAGAGGCCACCAAGCTTGCCGAGCTGAACACCGCCTACCGGCGCAAATTCGGCTTTCCGTTCATCATTGCGGTGCGCGGGCAGCGTGACTTCACCGCCATCCTGGCCAATCTCGAGAGCCGCCTGGCCAACGCGCCCGATGAGGAACGGCTGACGGCGATCGAGGAGGTCACGAAGATCGCCGGGTTCCGCCTCGATCTTCGCCTGCCCGAGCCGGTGCCGGAGCCCGAAGGCACCGCCTGATCATAATCCTTCGCTTATGCGGCGAATTTGCGGTCCGACCGCGCATCGCCCGCCAGCTACATGAGA
>DASTAF010000081.1:0-2619 GCA_035713005.1 Acetobacteraceae bacterium | reverse complement strand
GGCAGGCTGGATTTGCCCTTGTGGCTCGTCTTGTTGCTCATCGTATAGCCGGGATGGTGCCCGTGCTCGCTCTTCCTCTTGTGCCGGGGAGCACCCATCTGCTTCGATTTCTGGGTTCCTGGATGATGGGTTTCCGTGCCTGACGAGGTCTGGGCGCAGGCGATGCCCGCGGACATGAGCAGCGCGGCCGGAATCAGGAATAAACGACGCATGAAACACTCCTTATTGTGAGTTCAGGCAGGGCGATCCCGGAGCAGCCGGGCGCAGACTCCTCAATAAATCTTGATCGGCATGATGATAAACAAGACAAACCGCATGAACGCCGGATTAAACAGATTATAGGCGCTTCAGTCCGCGACGCCGGAAGGCTCGTCGCCGACGCCCCGCTCCTCGCTGATGATCTCCGACATCCGCGCCCGGATCTGGTCGCCAATCGGCGGGCCGGGAAAGCGCCGCCGCGCGACGCCGAACCACAGCACCGCCATCAGCAGGATCAGTCCGATGCCGTAGCTGATCAGGATGTCGTTGGGCGGTTGGATGCCGATATAGATCAGCACGATCACTCCGATCACCGAGATCGCTGCGAAGGGCCTGGATAGCGCGCCGAGGCGGAAGGGGCCGAACTCGGTCCAGCTTCGCCCCTCGGTGAACAGCCCGGCCGCGATCGGCATCACGTAGGAGATGTAGAGGAACATGGCGCAGCCCGCCGCCAGCGCGGTGAAGGCGGGGGAATAGAGCGTCGCCGCTACCGAAAGCACGGCGGTCAGCCAGATCGCGCCGACGGGGGTGCGGTGGGCCGGGCTGACGCGGCGCCAGATGCGGTGCCCCGGCAGCCCGCCATCCCGCGAGAAGGCGAAGATCATGCGCGAAGTGGAGGTGACCCCGGCTAGGGCGCAAAGGTAGTTCGAGAGCACGATGCCGACATAGAGGAAATCCTTCACCGGCGCCGCGATGCGCAGATTGCCCAGCAGGTCGAAGAAGACGTTGCTTCCCTGCGCCGCCGACTTAGCCGGGTCCGGCATGGCGAGGATGAAGGATATCTCCATGATCAGCCCGACCAGGAAGGACCAGAACACCGCGTTCAGTATGCCGCGCGGCACGGTGCGGCGCGCGTTCACCGTCTCCTCCGAGGTATGGGCGGAGCCATCGAAGCCGGTGATGGTGTAGAGCGGCAGCAGCAGGCCGAGCAGGAAGACGTAGAACAGGCTGTTGCTGTGCGGGATGACGCTACCGCCCGGCTTGCCGGAGAAGTTGATGAAGGTGACCAGCCGCCCGAAATCATAATGCGGCGCGCCGATGAACATCGCCAGGGTCAGCACGATGGCGACGAAGAAGATCAGGTAGCCGGAGAAATCGGTCAGCCTGCTCGTGGTGCGGATGCCCATGTGGTTGAACATCGCCTGGCTGACGGTGATGATGACGACGGCAATGGTCTGCTGCGCAAGGCCCCAGTGCGAGGTGTCGATATGCAGGATGTTGCCCAGGATCAGGCTGGTGAACAGGTCATAGACCCCGACATTCACCGAGGCGACGACGAAGATCAGGCCGAGCAGGTTGACCAGCGCCGTGGCCCAGCCCCAGCCGCGCCCGCCCAGGATCGACGACCAGTGATAGAGCGCGCCAGCGGTGGGGTAGGCTGAGGCGATCTGCGCCATCGAGGCCGCCACGATCAGCGCATAGGCCGAGCCGACGAGCCAGCCGATCACCACCCCGCCAGGGCCGGCGCTGCTGAAGCCGGACTGGAGCGAGGTGATGCCGCCGGCGAGGATGCAGATGATCGAGAAGGCGATGGCGAAATTGGAGAATCCATGCATCCGCCGCGACAATTCCTGCGCGTAGCCCATCCTGTGCAGGGTCGCGACGTCTTCGGCGAGAATCCCGGATTCATCTTTCTGGTCGGACATCGGTGGCTCCCGTGGTGATGCGTGATGCCGTGCCCGGCCGGGTTCGCTCCCGGCTCGGTTGGTCTGTCCCGTTCAAAATTAGACATGGCGCGACCGGAGCGGCAAGATAATTTTGCGGCAAGATAATTCTGATGCGGGCGTTCAACGAACGAAGGGGAGGCTCGATGGACAAGACCAGAACCCATGGGGACGGAAGGCTCGATCTGGCGGCGCTGGCGGCGCTGGCGGAGCGTCAGGAGATCGACACGGTGCTGATCGCCGCCCCCGACATGCAGGGGCGGCTGCAGGGCAAGCGGGTGATGCCGCGCTTCTTCCTCGACAGCATCGCCCGCGGTGCCTCGGAGGGCTGCAACTATCTGCTCGCGGTCGATGTCGAGATGGCGCCGGTGGCGGGCTATGCCTTCGCCTCCTGGGACCGCGGCTATGGCGATTTCGTCTTCCGGCCCGATCTCGCCACGCTGCGCCGCGCCGCCTGGCAGCCGGGCGCCGCCCTGGTTCTGTGCGACATCGAGCTGGCGGATGGCGCGCCCGCGCCGATCGCGCCGCGCAGCATGCTGAAGCGCCAGCTGGAGCGGCTCGCCGGGCACGGGCTCTCGGCCTTCGCCGCCACCGAGCTGGAGTTCCTGCTCTTCCGCATGTCCTACGAGGAGTGCTGGTCGCGCGGCTATCGCGATCTCGCCCCGGCCAATCTCTACAATGTCGATTACTCGATCCT
>DASTAF010000080.1:0-3859 GCA_035713005.1 Acetobacteraceae bacterium | reverse complement strand
CGCCAGCGGCAGGGTCGCCAGCACCGGCCAGTTGAAATCGACGTTCAGGATCGCGGTGACATAGGCGCCGATGCCGAAATACACCGCATGGCCCATGTCATACAGCCCGGCGCGGCCCAGGATGATGTCCTGCGAGAGGGCGGTGATGGCGTAGATCGCGAAGATCGCCGCGATGGCGACCCAGGCGCTGTCCAGCACCGCCGGAAGCGCGAAGCCGCCCAGCCAGAGCAGGGCGCCGATGATGAGGCGGCGATTCATACTTTTTCCGCCACGCGCTCGCCCAGGATTCCCGTGGGCCGCACCAGCAGGATGGCGATCAGCAGGGCGAAGGTGATCGCTCCCTGCCAGGAGCTGGAGACATATCCGGCGGCGAAGGCGTTGAACAGGCCGAGCAGCACCCCGCCCAGCATGGCGCCGGGGATGTTGCCGATGCCGCCGATGATGGCAGCGATGAAGGCGTTCAGCCCATAGGTCCAGCCCATGGTGAAATAGGCCTCGCGGTAATAGAGGCCGATGAACAGCCCGCCTATGGCCCCCAGCGCCGGCCCCAGCACGAAGACGCTGGCGATCACCCGGTTCACGTTGATGCCCATCAGCTTCGCCGCGTCCTGGTCGATCGCCGCCGCCCGGATCGCGGTGCCGAAGCGCGTGTGATGCACGTAGAAGTACAGCGCCGCCATCAGCACGACGGAAACCGCGATGATCATCATCTGCACGAAGCTGATCGAGGCGCCGGCGAAATGCCAGGTGGTGGCGGGCAGCAGCCCGGATGGAAACACCCGCACCTCCGGCCCCCAGATCAGCATGATGCCGTTCTCGATCAGCAGCGAGGCGCCGAGCGCCGAAACCACCGCCGAAAGCCGGTCCGCCCGGCGCAGCGGCCGGTAGGCCACCAGCTCCAGCAGCACGCCCGCGGCGCCGATGGCGATGACGGCGATCACGAAAGCCAGCAGCAGCAGCGCCGGCCCCGGATGGCCGCCGCCCAAGCTGCCGGTCAGCATCGTCAGCCCGACGAAGGCGCCGAGAATGCACAGATCGCCATGGGCGAAGTTGATCAGCCGCAGCACGCCATAAACCATGGTGTAGCCGAGCGCGATCAGCGCGTAGATGCCGCCCACCGTCAGCCCGTTGATCAGCTGCTGGAGAAACACCCCCATGATCTAGTGAGCGGCGGCGGCCGGATAGACGATCTTGTAGCTGCCGTTTGGCTGCACCTCGAAGGCGGTGAAGGGGCTGCCGAGCCGCTCGCCCTTGCCGTTCCAGGAGAAGGTGCCGGTCAGGCCCTGGAAGTTCTTCAGGTGGTGCAGGTAGTTCTCCAGCTTGGCGGGCTTCAGGCTCTTGGTGGCCTCCACCGCCTGCATCACCGCCCGCATGCCGTCCGCGTTGGTCAGGGTGAACACGCTCGGCGGGGCGCTGCCATAGGCCTTGCGGTAATCCGCGACGAACTGCTTCGCCGCCGGATAGGGCAGATCGGCGGGGGCGGGCACGTTGATGATGATGGAGCCCTTCGCCGCCGGCCCGGCGATCTTGGCGAAGGCGGTATTCTGCACCGCATCCCCGCCGACGAAGGTGGCGTTCATGCCGAGCTGCACCATCTGCGCGCGGATCAGCCCGCCATCGGAATAATAGCCGGAGAAATACAGCACGTCCGGGTTGAGGGATTTGATCTTGGTCAGCACCGGGGTGAAGTTCTGCGAGCCGGCGTCGATATAGGCCTTGGTGACGACATCGCCATGCGCGGCCTTCACGTCCTTCACCACCGCATCCGCGAGGCCGGTGGAGAAGCTGGAATGATCGGTCAGCACGGCGATGCGCTTGAAGTGGCGCACGTTAACCAGGTAGTTCGCGGTGAACTTCGCCTCGGCGGAATTGGGCGCGGCATTGCCGAAGAAGGTCTTGTAGCCGCGCGCCAGCAGCTTGTTGGAGGTGCCGTCCGAGGTCTGGATCACGTTGGCGCGGGCATAGATCGGCTCGGCGGCGAGGGCGGCGCCGCTGGTATAGGAGCCGATCACGGCGATCACCCCGGCATCGGTAAGCTGGCGGGCGCAGATCGCCGCCTGCGAGGCCTTGCCCTCGTCGTCGCAGACCTTCACCTCGATCTTGTGGCCGAGCAGCCCGCCCTTGGCGTTCTGCTGATCGGCCAGCAGCTTCACCGCCTTCTCGATGCCCTGGCCCTCATCGGCATAGGTGCCGGTGATCGGCGCCTGCACGCCGATCAGCACCGGCTTCGGCGCCGCCATCGCCACCCCGCCCGCCAGCATCACCATCGCGGCGGAACCAAGCCCCGCAAAACCAATCATTTTCATGATCAAGCCCTCCCAGACCAAAAATCAAAAATTCTTTGGTTCTTTCTTTCGAGAAAGAACCATTCAAGCGCTTCTTTTTGGAAAAAAGAAGCAAAAAACTTTATCCGATCGTCATCAGGCTGGCATTGCCGCCCGCCGCCGCGGTGTTCACGCTGACCACCCGTTCCCGTAGCAGATATTCGAGCGGATAGAAGCCGTCGGTTTCGGTGAAGACGGAAATGACCGGCCCCGGCCGCCGCGCGAGCTCCTCCTGAAAGGCGATGAGGCCGGGGCCATCGCCCTCGAACAGCGCCGCCGCGAGGTCATGTCCCGCATCGCCCTGCCGGATGGCGGCCCGCAGGGCTTCGGGCAGCGCATCCAGCAGATGCGCGCTGGCGGCGGAGAGATGGGCGGCATTTCCGCTGGCGAGCGCGGCCTCCACCTGCCGCGCCAGCCCCTCGGCGCTGGCGGCCCGGCACAGCACCGCGCCGCGCGGTTCCAGCCGGTAGCTGTTCTGTTCCCCCACCGGGCCGGGAAGCTCCACCGGCTGCCGGGGCGGGGCGGCATTCCTCGGCCGCACCGAAAGCAGCCGGCCGAGATAGAGCGGCCCGCCCGCCTTCGGCCCAGTGCCGGAACGCCCGAAGCCGCCGAAGGGCTGCACCCCCACCACCGCGCCGATGATGTTGCGATTCACGTAGATATTCCCCGCCTCGATGAGGGCGGAGGCGCGGGCGATGGTCTCGTCGATCCGGCTGTGGATGCCGAAAGTGAGGCCATAGCCGAGCGCGTTCACCCCGCCGATCACCTTGTCGAGCCCGCCGCGCCGGTAGGGCAGCACATGCAGCACCGGCCCGAACACCTCGCGGCCCAGTTCGGCGATGCTTTCGATTTCGATCAGGGTGGGCGGGACGAAGCTGCCCAGCGCCGCCTCCCCGGCCAGCGGCGCCTGGAACACCGCGCGGCCCCGCTCCGCCATGGCCTGGATATGCGCGAGGATGCCATCCCGCGCCCTAGCGGTGATGACCGGGCCGGTATCGGTGGAGAGTCGGTCCGGATTGCCGGTGCGAAGCTCCGCCATCGCCCCTTTCAGCATGGCGAGCAGCCCGGGCGCGATATCCTCCTGCACCAGCAGGATGCGGGCGGCGGAGCAGCGCTGCCCGGCGGAATCGAAGGCGGAGGCGATGATATCCGCCACTGCCTGCTCCGGCAGGGCCGAGGAATCCACCACCATCGCGTTCTGCCCGCCGGTTTCCGCGATCAGCGGGATCGGGCGGCCCCGCGCATCGAGCCGCCTGGCGAGCGTGGCCTGGATCGACCGCGCCACCTCGGTCGAGCCGGTGAAGATCACGCCGCGCACCCGCGCATCGGAAACGAGCCTCGCCCCCACCTCGCCGCCGCCCGGCAACAGGTGCAGCGCCCCCGGCGGCACCCCTGCCTCGTGCAGCAGCCTGACCGCCCAGGCCGCGATCAGCGGCGTCTCCCCGGCGGGTTTCGCCAGCACCGCATTGCCCGCCGCCAGCGCCGCCGCCACCTGGCCGGTGAAGATCGCCAGCGGGAAGTTCCACGGGCTGATC
>DASTAF010000079.1:0-3257 GCA_035713005.1 Acetobacteraceae bacterium | reverse complement strand
CACGTCGCCATAGACGACGCAGTCCAGCCCCTCGGGAAGCTCGAAGGGCATCGGTACCGCCTCGACATCGGCCCGGGCCGCCTCGGTGAGCCGCGTTTTGGCCACTTCGACCGACTCGGCATCGGCGTCGATCCCGAGCATCCGGGCGCGGGGATTGCGCCGGAGATAGGCCGCCCCCAGCGCGCCGGCGCCGCAGCCCACATCCAGCACGGTGCGGGCGGCCAGCGGAATCGCTTCCAGCAGATCGGGATTGGCGTAATCGGGATAGCCGCCGATTATCTCGTAGCCATCGCCCGCTGTTTTGGCGGCGATATCATCCATGGCATCACCTTGCTGAGTGGGCTGACTGGGCTGACCGGCTGAGTTCCCGCACGGAATCCGGCTCGCCGGAAGAATTCGCCCCGGAAGCATTGCCGTGGGGGGCATAGCCGCGCCCGACGCCGTAATAGCGGAAGCCGGCATCGCGCATCGGGGCGGGGTCGTAGATGTTCCGCAGATCGACGATCACCCGGCCCGCCATCAGCTCCGCCAGCCGCCGCGGCGCCAGGGCGCGGAACTCGTTCCATTCGGTCATGACGACCAGGATGTCCGCCCCCTCCAGCGCTTCCAGCGCGGAGGCGGCGTAGGTCACGCCACCGGGCAGGCAGGGCTTGGCCGTTTCCATCGCCGCCGGGTCGAAGGCGGTGACGCGGGCGCCGGCCTCGCACAGCGCCTCGATCAGCGGGATCGAGGGGGCGTCGCGCATGTCGTCCGTCTCCGGCTTGAAGGCGAGGCCGAGCACCGCGATCCGCTTGCCCCGCACCTCGCCGGCGGCATCCATCACCCGGCGGCCCAGCCCGGCCTTGCGGGCCTCGTTCACCCCCACCACCGCCTCGATCAGCCGGGACGGGGCGCGCGCCTCCTGGGCGATGCGGGCCAGGGCCAGCGTGTCCTTCGGAAAGCACGAGCCGCCGAAGCCCGGCCCGGCATGGAGGAACTTGCGGCCGATCCGGCCATCGAGGCCGATGCCGCGCGCGACATCGTGGATGTCGGCGCCGACCTGCTCGCAGAGATCGGCCATCTCGTTGGCGAAGGTTACCTTCATCGCCAGGAAGCCGTTCGCCGCGTATTTGATCAGCTCGGCGGTTTCCAGCCCGGTGACGATGATCGGCGTCTCGATCAGGTAGAGCGGCCGGTAGAGGCGGCGCAGCACCTCCTGCGCGCGCTCGGTCTCGGCGCCGACCACCACCCGGTCCGGGCGCATGAAATCGGCGATGGCGCTGCCTTCGCGGAGGAATTCCGGGTTCGACGCGACCTCGACCGAGAGGTCGGGCCGGATCGACTTTGCCAGCGCCTCAAGCCGGCGCCCGGTGCCCACGGGCACGGTGGATTTGGTCACCAGCACCGCGTCGTGATCCAGCGCCCGCAGCACCTGCTCGGCGGCGGCGAAGACATAGGTGAGGTCGGCATGGCCGCCGCCCCGGCGCGAGGGGGTGCCGACGGCGATGAAGATCGCCTCCGCCCCCTTGATCGCCTCGGTGATCTCGCCGGTGAAGGAGAGCCGCCCGGCGGCGCGGTTGGTGGCGATCAGATCGTCCAGCCCCGGCTCGTAGATGGGGATCTCGCCGGCGTCCAGCTTCGTCCGCTTCGCCACATCCGTTTCGGCGACCGTCACCTCGACGCCGAATTCAGCAAAACAGGCGGCCGACACCAACCCGACATAGCCGCCGCCGATAATCGCGATCTTCAACGTGAATGCTCCGAAGTTCATGCCCAAGGGCTTGCTGGGCTCTTTCGCAAGCCCTCCACCCGCTGGCAAGAGGGAGTCTTGTAACCTGTGGTTGCATTTCCGCGGCTGCCGGAGAAAATCGGGCTGCAGGGGCGGTATCCGCCCCGTTCCGGGAGGCCGGGAGGAGATAGCAATCGGATGAATCTGTGGCATTAAGAAGGAATGTCCACGCGCTCCCTCGTGCTTACGCCCGATCTGCTGCTTGGCGCCTACCGGCTGGGCCTGTTCCCGATGGCGCAGACCCGCGCCTCCCGGACCCTGCACTTTCTTGACCCCGATTCGCGCGGCGTGCTGCCGCTGGAGGGCTTCCACCTGCCGCGCCGGCTCGCCCGCACCCTGCGCTCCGGCGCCTTCACCGTCACCTCGGACCGGGATTTCCGCGGCGTCATCGCCGGTTGCGCCGAGGCGCGGGAGGACCGGCCGGAAACCTGGATCAACGCCGAGATCGAGCAGCTGTTCTGCGAGCTTCACGACATGGGCTACGCCCACAGCATCGAGACCTGGCAGGGCGGGGCGCTGGTGGGCGGGCTTTACGGCCTCGCCCTCGGCGGCGCCTATTTCGGCGAGAGCATGTTCTCCCGCGCGCGGGATGCCTCGAAGCTCGCCTTGGTCCATCTGGTCATGCGGCTGCGCCGGGGCGGCTTCTCCCTGCTCGACACCCAGTTCCTCACCCCGCATCTGGCCCGGTTCGGCACGGTGGAGGTGCCGCGCCGCCGCTATCAGGACCTGCTGGCCGACGCGCTGGACCGCAAGGCCCCCTGGATCGCCGAGCTCGATGCCGCCGCCATGGCCGAGGAGATCGCCGCCCTCCGCCTTTCTCCCGCGAGCCTCAAGGAAACCTCATGACTCCCTTCCGCCTTCTCCTTGCCGCGAGCCTTGCCCTCGGCGCCGCCTCGCCCGCCTTCGCCGCCGCCCGCCCGCGCATCCTGCCGGATCACGATGTGGCGGTGACCTATCGGGTGACGGTGCCGGACAGGACCGGCGGCACCTACCGGGTGCGCTTTCAGGCGGCGACGCGGCGCGCCCATGTCACCGGGCTGAGCGGGGAAGGGCAGGGCTTCGCCTTTCTGCTCGATATTCCCGGCGGGACCGGCGATGTGATCATGCCGCAGACCCATACCATCGTTCCGCTGCCCGATCTGGGGGACATCATCCATCGCGTTCTCGCCGCCCGGGGCGCCCGCTTCACCCGGCTCGGCTCGGCGGTGATCGCCGGAAAGGCCTGCACGCGCTATCTGATCCTGTCGCCGAAGGGCGATGGCACCGCCTGCCTCACCCGGGGAGGCGTGCCGCTCGCGGCGGATGCCCATGATTCGCGCGGCAGCGTTCACGCCGAGGCGCTTTCGGTTTCCGATTCACCCCAGCCGCCGGAATATTTCTCCCCGCCCCCCGGCTACACCGCGCTGAACCTGCCGCCTTCCATGCTGCGGCAATTGCTGGGCGGCTGATCAGCGCCGCCTGCGCGAGCGGGCGAGGATGATTCCCGCCA
>DASTAF010000078.1:0-5781 GCA_035713005.1 Acetobacteraceae bacterium | reverse complement strand
TCATCGCCGCCCGGAAGCCGCTCCACCTTGATCACCTCGGCGCCCATGTCCGCCAGCATCATGCCGCAGACGGGGCCGGCCATGACATGGGACAGATCGATTACCGTGAGTCCCGCGAGCGGTCCGGTGGGTTTCGCGGCTTGTCCTTTGCTCATCAAGTAGCTTCCTCCAGTTTGCATGCAATCAAGCCTGATCCCGCCGGAATGGCAAGTAAATTTTAGCGGTTCAGGCTGTTTCTGAATGCAATTTACCGGCTTACGCGCCGCCGCGCGATCCGCTAGATCAGATGGATGCCGCATGAAGAGGTCGTCGCCCGCATCCGGGAGCAGCTGATCGAGGGACATATCGCGCCGGGCGCGCGAATTCCGGAGCAGGAGCTGTGCCGGGCGCTCAACATCTCCCGCACTCCGCTGCGCGAGGCGCTGAAGGTGCTGGCGGCGGAGGGGCACGTGGTGCTGCTGCCCAATCGCGGGGCGCGGGCGGCGAAGCTCACCATCAGCGACGTGCGGGAGTTGTTCGAGGTTTCGGCGGCCCTCGAATCGGCGGCGGGCGAACTCGCCTGCCCGCGCATCGGCGATTCTGAAATCGCCTCCATCGCCGCGCAGCACGACAACATGGTGACGCATTTCGAGGCGCGGGACATGCCCGCCTATTACGCCTGCAACCGCGCCATCCACGAGGCGATCGTGCAGGCCTGCGGCAACGCGGTCATGATCGGCATCTATGAGAGCGTGAGCGCGCGGATCAGGCGCGCCCGCTACATCACCCCGATGACCGAGGCGCATTGGCGCGTTGCCGTGCTGGAGCACGAGGCGATGCTGAACGCGCTGCAGAGGCGGGACGGGCCGATGCTGGCGATGATCCTGAAGACCCATCTCCGCCACAAGGGGCGCGAGGTCGAGCGCGCCGGCTACGCGGGGGACTGAGCGCGCCCTCAGCGCGGGGTGATCAGCCCGGAAGCCTCGGCGCGCCGCCTGCTCTCGGCAATCGATGCGCTGACCGCGAGCGCCGCTTCCAGGGCCCGCTTTCCCGCCTCCGCGTCCACCAGCACCTTCGCCCCGTCCAGGATGGCGGCGAAGAAAGCCTCGTGCTCGGCGGCCAGCGCGTCATGATCCTTCCAGGAGGCCTGCTCCATGCCGAACTCGGCGATGCCGGGCAGGCGCATTCCCCGCCCGCGCCCGATCAGGGTCAGCTTGCGGGCGGAGAAATCCACCGCCAGATAGCCGGATTCGGCGAAAATCCGCATCTTCCGCTCGGTCTTCAGCGAGATGCGGCTGGCGGTGATGGTGGCGACGCAGCCATTGGCGAAACGGACCCTGGCATTCGCGATATCCTCGTGCGCGCTCGCCACCGCCGCCCCCACCGCGTCCACGCTCTCGATCTTCTGCTCGACCAAAGCGAGGATCAGGTCGAGATCGTGGATCATCAGGTCGAGAATGACGGAGACGTCGGTGCCGCGGGTCTTGAAGGGCGCCACCCGCACCGCCTCGATATAGAGCGGCTTGCCCATCCGGCTCGCCACCGCCCCATGGGCGGCGGAAAAGCGCTCCAGATGCCCCACCTGCAGCACCAGCCTCCGCTCCGCGGCAAGAGCCGCCAGGGCGTCGGCTTCAGCCAGGGTGGCGGCGATCGGCTTTTCCACCAGCACGTGCCGGCCCGCCTCCAGCGCCTCCGAAGTCAAAGCGTAATGGGCGTCGGCGGGGGCGGCGATGATGACGGCATCCGAGGCGGCGATCAGCGCCGTCCGGTCGAGCGGGCTGGTCCCCGTCTCCCAGGCCACCTCCTTCGCCCGCGCCGGATTGGCGTCGTGGATGCCGCTGAGCGTCACGCGCCGTCCCGCCGCCAGCTTCAGCGCATGGAACCGGCCGAAATACCCGGCCCCGATCACCCCAACCCGCAACGCCACGCAAACCTCCTTGATCCCCGCCGATATCCTCTACCAGCCGCGCCCCATTAGGGCTATGAGGCGCCATCCGGCGGGCTTGCCTAGGGCACGCCCTCCCGTCATACGCAGCGAGAATCATCGCATTTTCCCAAGCCGGGAGCCTCAACGCCTGTCATGCTATACTTCACCCGCCTGAAAACCACCCTGATCGCCCTGGTCTGCCTCCTGGGCATCCTCTTCATCCTGCCCAACCTGATCAAGCGGCCCGCCGCCTGGCTGCCCTGGCAGCAGGTGCATCTGGGCCTCGACCTGCGCGGCGGCTCCTATCTGCTGATGCAGGTGGATATGAACGCGGTGGTGCGCGAGGAGTTGAACGGGCTGGTCGACGAGGCGCGCTCGGCGATGCTGAAGGCCAATCTCGACTATACCGATCTCGGCGCCGACCTGGCGAAAGACCGGGTGACGCTCACCCTGCTCAAGCCCTCCGAGGCAGCCGCCGCGCGGCGCGCCCTGTCGGGGCTGATCCAGCCGGTCGAGGCGGCGGGCGGCGCGCCCGATCTCGATCTCGCCATCAGCGGCACCGGCCATGTGACGCTCACCCTCACCCGGCCGACGCTGATCGCCAAGGCGAGTCAGGCGGTGGCGCAGTCCATCACCATCATCCAGCGCCGCATCGACGGCACCGGCGTTGTCGATCCGCAGATCGCCCGCCAGGGCACCGACCAGATCGTGATCCAGCTTCCCGGCATCTCCGATCCCAGCCGGATCAAGCGCCTGCTGGGCACCACCGCGCACATGACCTTCCATCTGGTCGCGGGCAACGTGAACCCGGAGACGGCAACGCCGCCCCCCGGCGTCGAGATCCTGCCCATGCAGGACGATCCGGCGCAGAAAATCGCGGTGCGCTCGCGCGTCGAGGTGGATGGCGCCGATCTTACCAGCGCGCAGGCCGGGCAGGACCCGCAATCCGGCCAGTGGATCGTGAATTTCGCCTTCAACGCCCAGGGCGCGCGCCGCTTCGCCCGGGTGACGACGCAGAATGTCGGCAAGCCCTTCGCCATCGTGCTCGATCGGAAAGTGATCTCGGCGCCGGTCATCCGTGAGCCGATCATCGGCGGCCAGGGGCAGATTTCCGGCAACTTCACCGCCCGCGGCGCCACCGATCTGGCGCTGCTGCTGCGCGCCGGCGCCCTGCCCGCGCCGCTCACCGTCGTCGAGCAGCAGAGCGTCGGGCCGGAGCTGGGGGCGGATGCCATCCGCGCCGGCGTCATCTCGCTCGCCGTCGGCTTCGGGCTGGTGATCGTGTTCATGGCCATGTTCTACGGGCTGTTCGGCTGGTTCGCGAACCTTGCCCTGGTGATGAACCTGGTGCTGATGCTGGCCATCCTCTCGATCATGGGCGCCACGCTGACGCTGCCCGGCATGGCCGGCATCCTGCTCACCCTCGGCATGGCGGTGGATGCCAACGTGCTGATCAACGAGCGTGTGCGCGAGGAGGTGAAGCTCGGCCGCAAGCCGCTCGCCGCGCTCGAAGCCGGCTACAAGCGCGCCTACGGCACGATCATCGACTCCAACGTCACCACCCTGCTGGCGCACATCACCCTGTTCATCTTCGGCTCGCCGCCGGTGCGCGGCTTCGCGGTGACGATCTGCGTCGGCATCCTGACCACATTGTTCACCGCCACCGTGCTGGTGCGGCTGCTGACCGCGCGCTGGTATGTCGCCCGCCGTCCCGCCGCCCTGCCGGTCACCTGAGGCCCGCCATGAAATTCTTCTACCGCCCGATGTTCCGCCTGGTTCCCGACGGCACCCGCATCCGCTTCATGAACGGGCGCTATGCGGGGCTGATCGTCTCCGCCGTGCTCTCCGTCGCCTCGGTGCTGCTGTTCTTCTATCCAGGCCTCAATCTCGGCCTAGATTTTCGCGGCGGCGTGGTGATGCAGGTGGCGACGCCGCAGAAGCCGGATTTCGCAAAACTACGGACAGCGCTCACCGCCCAGCACCTGCCGGGGGCGAGCCTGCAGAGCTTCGGCCACGACCAGGGCGTGCTGATCAGCCTCGAATCGCGGGACAATGCCGCCGCCACCCAGCAATCCCTGCACGCGGCGCGGGCGGCGGTGGCCCAGTCGCTGCCGGGCGCGCGCATCCTCAGCACCCAGGCGGTCGGGGCATCGGTCTCGGCGCAGCTATTCCAGCAGGGGCTGCTGGCGCTCGGCCTCAGCTTCCTGATGATCCTGGTCTATATCTGGTTCCGCTTCGAATGGCAGTTCGCGGTGGGCGCCGTGGTCACGCTGCTGCTCGACGTCACCAAGACCATCGGCTTCATGGTGATCACCCGGATTCCATTCGACTTGGTGACCATCGCCGCCATCCTGACCATCATCGGCTATTCCACCAACGACAAGGTGGTGGTCTATGACCGGATGCGCGAGAACCTGCGCAAATACAAGACGATGCCGTTGCGCGAGCTGATCGATCTCTCGATCAACGAGACCCTGAACCGCACCCTCGGCACCTCCGGCACGGTGTTCCTCGCGGCCCTGCCGCTGGCCCTGTTCGGCGGGACGGCGCTTTCCGGCTTCGCTTGGATCATGCTGTTCGGCATCGTGGTCGGCACCTCGTCCTCGATCTTCATCGCCGCCCCCATCCTGCTGTTCCTGGGCGAGCACCGGCTGAGGCGGGGCACCGCCAAGCCGGCCGATGCCGCCACGAGCGTCACCGCCTCGCGCTAGGCGGAGGCTGTAACGGCGGCGTTGATTTCCAGGAATCGTGGCGCACCGCCGTCGGCGATGATGAGAACTACGTTTTCGCCATAGCCCTCTGACGGTGGTCAAGCTCGTTGATCCACGTCGTCGCCAATGCGCTCTGCGAGCCGTGTGGCGCTAGGCGTGCCAGTTCCCCTAGACTTACGGGCGGCATAACGTTATCGGTTTTCTATAACCTTTTGGTGATCGACGATCTGCGGAGCGTTCCTTTGTCTATCACGTCGGAGCAATGCCGCATGGCGCGTGCGGGGCTGCACATTAGCCAAGCGGACCTTGCCCGCAGGGCGAATGTCGCGCCCGCGACCATCGCTGAGTTTGAGAAGGGACGAAGGGCACCCTACGACCGAACGGTTCGCGACATCCAGCGCGTCCTTGAAGAGGCGGGAGCGACCTTTGTAAACGGCGGAGTGACGATCGCAGCGGAGAAGGAAAAATGACCAACACTGCGATCGAGACGGCGGCCGATGTGCCGTTGGAAGACACGACGAAAATCAGTGTCGATTGGCTCAAGCTCGACCGAGAAAATCCGCGTCTTGTAGGCGTAAGCGCCCGCACGACCGAAGAGAGCATCATCGCGCAGCTTTATCGCGGTGAGGAGTTGGGTGAACTGCTTCAGTCGATTGCAGCAAACGGTTATCTAGACATCGAGCCGTTGATTGTCCTTTTGGACCCCGCCGATCAAAAATTCACAGTGCTTGAAGGCAACCGCAGGCTCGCGGCGATCAGGCTGTTCCGCGAGCCCGCACTTGTCGATGCTATCGCCAAGAATGAACGCCTAAAGATTGGCGTGCCCGAGATCACGCCTACGGCGCTGGCAACGTTCAGCGCAGTGTCAGTTTATCGTGTTCCCGATCGGAATGCGGCGCGGTCGTTTATCGGCTTCAAGCATATAAATGGTGCAGCGAAGTGGGAATCCTACGCGAAGGCAAAATTCGCAGCCGAATGGTATAAATCCGGGAACGTATCGCTCGAACAAATTTCCGAGAAGATCGTACCTGCTCAACCTGGTAGAGGCGTCATGACTCCGTTGAGCGCATTTTTGATAGCGGCATAGGCGTCGATGCCGTGTCTTGCTGCGGTGCCGACGACGGATCTGACATTGGCGAAGAATTCTGCACCCCAGTTTGATCG
>DASTAF010000077.1:0-2067 GCA_035713005.1 Acetobacteraceae bacterium | reverse complement strand
TTCAGCGTGTAATCCACCATCAGCGCCGTCGCCGCCAGCAGGCCGAAGGCGGGGCCGAGATTTTCCGAGGCGACCGTGTAGGCCCCGCCATTGGAGGGATAGGCGGTGATGATCTGCCAGTAGGAGGCATAGAGCACGAGCAGCAGGGCGATGACCGCCAGCATGATCGGGAAGGTGAGGGAGAGGCTGGCGGCGCCGAGCGGCGCCAGGATGATCATCGCCGCCTCCGGCCCGTAGGCCGCCGAGGACAGCCCGTCGAGCCCCATGGCGGCGACGCCGGAGACAGGGCCGATCTTCTGATCCTCGCCCTCGAAATTGGCGAGGCGCCGGCCGATGATGAAGTTCACGGCGCGTTCGGATAGCGCGGAGAGGCGGGTTTTTTTCATCGGGCACTCGTCGGACTGGCGGAAGCCTTTTTGGAAAGGCTATATAGTCCGCCCCGCTGCCCGTTTTCAGGCTCCCGCGACAGCGGATGCGGGGCGATGCCCGCATCCGCTTGAGAAACGCGAGGTCAGATCCGCTTGCGGCGCCCGACGAGGCCGAGGCCGAGCAGACCGGTGCCGAGCAGCAGCAGGCTGCCGGGTTCCGGCACCGCCGTCATCGTCAGATCGGCGGGAAGACCATTTGCTTCTACGTAGATCAGGTTGAAGCTGCCGCTGCTGGTCAGGGTGTAGGGGGTCGCAGTCTCGACAGTAGGATTGGCGCTGTCGAAGATCGTCGAGCTTCCCTGATACAGGCTCGCCCCGTCATCATGCGAGACAGTGCCGGACTGCCCAGCATAGCCGGTGCCGGTGATCTGGAACAGGGTGGTCAGCGAAAAGGGCGCAGAGCTGAGTTGGTCGCCGGTGATGCTGCCCGAATTCACCGTGTAGCTGCCGCCGCCGCTGGTGAGGAAGGCGGAGATCAGGTTGGTGCCGCCGCCCGGCTCATTGAAGTTGAGCGGGCCGGTATAGGTCAGTGTGGCAGCCGGGGCGGTGAGCAGGAGCGGGTTGGAATTGTTGGCCTGCTCAATCTGATCGGAAATGTTGCCGTTTCCTGTGCCCTGCCAGATGCTGATGTCGTAGGTGCCGCTGACGAGCCCCGCCTGGGCAACGCCGATGCCACTCGCCAGGAAGATTCCGGCCAGAAGCGCATTCCGTAGCTTTCTCATCGTTAACCTCCTTGTAATTGGTTGTAGCACTGAAACAATTCGCAAATATTGTGCCACGGAAATTATCCTAAAGTTTATAATTAGCTAATTTTCCTGTAATCTGTCTCTGTAAAAATTCCTGACAAAATTTTTTGTATAATTGCTAAAAAACAGCAATTTGCAGTTGATTTCTCAAATATGAGAATGGCTGGATGCTCTTCGCCCTGGCGGCGGCGCCGGGGTTTCCGGAAAGGCCGAACCGAGAAGTAATGCGCCCGCAACAGGCCCGATAATGCGCTGCTGTAGCAACGAAGATGCGCATCGGCGGTAATGCCTTCGCGGTTTCTCGCCGGAGCCCGGACGAAGCGCGAGCGAACCAGAAAGGGAGTTACACGATGGCTGAACAAGGCAGGCATGGCCCCACCTCGGCGCAGAGCGGAAATGGCGGGGAGCTTCACCAGAATGCCGGAGGCAGTCATCCACCGCTCACCACCAACCAGGGCGTGGTGATCGCGGACGATCAGAACTCCCTGCGCGCGGGCCGGCGCGGCCCGACCCTGCTGGAGGATTTCGTCCTTCGCGAGAAGCTGTTCCATTTCGATCATGAGCGCATTCCGGAGCGGGTGGTACATGCCCGCGGCTCGGCGGCGCATGGCTATTTCGAGCTGACCGAATCGCTCGCCGATATCACCAGGGCGGATATTTTCCAGCGCGTGGGCGAGAAAACCCCGCTTTTCACCCGCTTCTCCACCGTCGCCGGCAGCAAGGGCTCGCCGGACGTGCCGCGCGACGTGCGCGGCTTCGCGGTGAAGTTCTACACCAAGGAGGGCAACTGGGACCTGGTCGGCAACAACATGCCGGTTTTCTTCATCCAGGACGCGATCAAGTTCCCGGATTTCGTCCATGCCGCCAAGCCGGAGCCGCACTGGCAGATTCCG
>DASTAF010000076.1:0-5678 GCA_035713005.1 Acetobacteraceae bacterium | reverse complement strand
CACGGCGATGGCCGATGCGCTCGCGGCGACGCGCGCCGGGCTTGCCGATGTGCTGCAGGCCCTCGGACCGGCCCATGCGCCTTTGCTGGGCGTGGGGATCGGCCTGCCCGGCCTCGTCGCGCTCGATGGCAGGCTGATCTTCGCCCCTAATCTTGGCTGGCGGGATGTCGATTTCGCGGCGCCGCTGGCGCGGCATCTGAAGGTTCCGGTGCGCGCCGAGAACGACACCAAGGCGGCGGCGCTGGGCGAGCATCTGTTCGGCGCCAGCCGGAATGTCAGCGATTTCGTCTATATCACCGGCCGCTCCGGGATAGGCGGCGGGCTTTACATGATGGGGGAGCTTTATCGCGGGCCGCACGGGCTGGCGGGCGAGATCGGCCACATGAAGATCGCGGCGGGCGGGCGGCGCTGCGGATGCGGTGCCCAGGGCTGCTTCGAGGCCTATGTCTCCGAGCATGCGATCCTGGCGCAGCTTCTGGAGCAGGGCCGCCACTGCGGCAATATCGAGGCGGTGGCCGAGGCGGCGCGGGGAGGGGACGGTGCCGTGCTGCGCGTCCTGGAGGAGGCGGGGCGGCATCTGGGGCTGGGGCTGGCCAATATCATCAACCTGCTGGCGCCGCAGCGCATCGTTCTCGGCGGCAGTCTGGCGGTGCTGGCGCCCTTCCTGCTCCCCGCCGCCACGGCGGCGCTGGAAGCCAATGCGCTGGCGGCGATCCGCCATGATGTCGAGATCGTGCTCTCGCCGCTGGGCGATCAGGCGGTCGCCATAGGCGGCGTAGCCCTGGCGCTGCAAAACTTCCTCGCCGACCCGCCGCTGCGGCTCGCCTCCCGTCACGCCCATTGATGCCGGTCCAAACCGATCCGATGACGGCGTCAGCCGATACGCCACCCTGTCCCCCTTTATCGAATCTTGCTTTGCGCGGGCCATGATCGCTGCATGGCGCCGGCGATTATCGCTGACTGAGCAATGGGAGGATTAGGCGCGGCCTGTCCAGGGTCAAGCCGGTTTTCCGGAAAACCGTCACCGAAGTGCAAGATTTCCGGATGTGTTGCCGATCAGCCCCCTTCAGGAATCCGTGAGGATGCGGGCCGCCGTCTCGCCCGAGCGGATCGCGCCCTCGATGGTGGCGGGCAGGCCGGTCGCGGTCCAGTCCCCCGCCAGGGCGAGATTGGCGATGCCGATGGAGGGGGCGGGCCGCCGCGCGAGCTGCCCCGGCGTCGCGGCGAAGGTGGCACGCTTTTCCTTCACCACCCGGTAGTCGGGGATGGTGCGCGGCAAGCCGAAGCCGCGTCGCAGATCGGCCCAGACGGCGGCGGCGATGTCATCCGCATCCATCTCCAGCCGGTCATTCGCCGCGCTGATGGTGACGGAGACCACCTCGCTCTTCTCGAACACCCATTCCGCCATGCCGCCGATCAGCCCGTAGAAACCGGAGGGGCCGGCATCGATCCCGGCGCGGAAATGCAGGTTGATGATCGCCTCGAACCGGTCCGGCGCGGTCAGGCCGGGAAGCAGATCGGCGGCAACCCAGGGCGGCACCGCCAGGATCACCCGGTCCTCCGGGCCGATCGCCTCGTCGATGTTCGGCCCTGAAAGCTTTGCCGCCCGGCTGCCCTCGATGGCGATGGCGCCGATGCGGGCGCCGAAGCGGAGATCGGCGCCGCGCCCGCGCAGATAATCCAGCGCCGGATCGACGAAGCTTTCCGACAGGCCGGTGCGCGGATAGCGCGGCAGGCTGGCGCGGCCGCCGCGCTCCAGCGTCTCGGCGATCACCGCGCGCAGGGGGGCGGCGGATGCCACGTCCAGCTTTGTGTTCAGCGCCGCGATCGCCAGCGGCTCCAGGAACTTCTCGTAGATCGGGCCCAGCCCGCCGAACAGGGTGGAGACGAGATCCTCCGGCCCGGCCCGGCGCAGACGCAGCAGCGCCAGATAATCCCGTGCCGAGGTTTCCGGCACCCGCCATTTCCGCTTCAGCACCCACCAGGGCAGCCTGCCCCGGTTGAAGCGCAGCACCCATTCGGCGCCGGAGATCAGGTCGATGAAGGGGAATAGCGGCTTGTTCGGCCCGGCCAGCGTATCCTTCGCGCCGATGCGGGCGAGATAGGCCATGACCGCGTGGTTGCCGGACATCAGCAGATGGTTGCCGTTGTCGATCCGGCAGCCGAGGGCCTGATCGAAATATGAGCGGCAGCGCCCGCCGGCGGCGCGGGCAGCCTCGTACAGCACCACGCTGCTGCCGCTTCCGGCAAGCGAGCAGGCGGCGGAAAGTCCGGCCATGCCGGCGCCGATGACGTGGAAGCGCCGGGTCATAATCCAGGAGTGGAATAGATCAGCAGTTGCGCCGCCAGCCACAGCTTGCGCCAGCGCGGCAGGCTGGGCCGGCGTTCCGGCTCGGCGAAGCGGCGCGCTCGCATCACCCCGAGCAGGGGGCGGTAGGCCGCGGCCATCATCCGGGCCGGGCGCATGGCGCGGGCGTTGCATCGCCGCATCGCTGCCTCGGCGCCGGCGAAATGATGCTCCGCCCGGTCCGCCACCCGGGCCATGGCATGGCGCAGCCCCGGCGCGGCGAGCAGCCTGCCGGGATCGAGCGGCACATCCTCCGCCGTCAGCGCCTCGCGCGGCAGATAGATGCGGCCGCGCGCCGCATCCTCGCCCACGTCGCGCAGGATGTTGGTGAGCTGCAGCGCCCGGCCCAGGTGATGCGCCACCTCCTCCCCTGCCGGGGAAGGCTCGCCGAAGATGCGCACCGAGAGCCGCCCCACGGCGGAGGCGACGCGGTCGCAATACAAATCGAGCAGCGCGTAGGGCGGGGCGATGATCGGATCGCCGGCATCCATCTCCATCCCGTCGATGATCGCGAGAAAATCCTCCCGCCGCAGTTCGTAGCGCGTGATGGCGGCGCGCAGAACCCGCGTCGTCGCGTCGTCCGCCGCGCCATCATAGAGGGCGGCGATCCGGCCGCGCCAGGCCTCCAGCGCCAGGCGCTTCTGGTCGAGCGGCGCCGGCTCGTCGGCGATATCGTCCACCACCCGGCAGAACTGATAGACGGCATACATGGCGGTGCGGCGGTCATGGCTCAGCACCGCCATGCCGCGATAGAAGGACGTGCCGGATGCCCGCGTCAGCGCGGTCACCATCGCCGCGTCCTCCGGCGCGATGTCGAGGGGGGCCATCATCAGGCGAAGCGGGGCAGGGCGGTGAGCAGGGCGGAGATCACGTCCGGCTTGCGCAGCTTCACCCGCGCCGCCAGCGGGTCTTCCAGGGTAAGCCGCCGGTGCAGCCGCACCGCCAGCCCGGCGATGACGGCGGTTTCCACGCGCAGGCGCCGCGCCCGCACCAGCCGGGGCAGATGCCGCGCCTGCTCGTTCAGCAGGGCGGTTTCGGCCAGCATGGACTGGAAGACGCGGCGCAGCGCCGGGCTTGATGCCGGTTTCGTCACCTCGGCGGCATCGATTCCCTCGCGCGCCAGCATGTCGCCCGGCAGGTAGGAGCGGTCGAGCGCAGCGAAATCCTTCGCGCAATCCTGCAGGTGGTTCAGCACCTGCAGGCTGGAGCAAAGGGCATCCGAGGCAGGCCAGGTCTCCTCGCTCTCGCCATGCAAGGCGAGCACGTAGCGGCCCACGGGCATGGCGGAGTAGCGGCAGTAATTCATCAGATCCGCCCAGTCCGTATAGCGCAGCTTCACCGCGTCCTGCCGGAAGGCGACCAGCAATTCCCGCGCGTGAACCGGCGAAACTCCCGTCTCGGCCAGGCTGGCGCGGAGGGCGAGGGCGCTCGGCGAGCCGGCATCCCGCTTTCCGGTCAGCACCGCCTCCATCAGGTCGAGCCGGTCGATCTTGTCCTGTGGAGCAAGTTCGGCGCTGTCCGAGATATCGTCCGCATTGCGGGCGAAGGCGTAATAGGCATGGACATGGCGGCGCAGATCGGCCCGGATCAGCAGCGAGCCGACAGGGAAATTCTCGTCGCCGCGGTCCTTGCCGGACCAGCTTTCCACATTCGCGTCCATCGCGCCGCTCATCGGCCCTCCGCATAGGCGCGGTTCTTCCATTGCGCGCCGCGCCCGCGCCAGTGCTGGATGGCGGAGCCGATCGTCGCCGCCATGTAGAACAGCGCGATGAGGGGCAGCGCCAGCGCCCAGAGCTTGCTCAGCCGGTAGCGCTCGAGGGTCGGAAAATAGGAGAAGGCGGCGAGCAGGCAGGCGATCAGCCCGCAATAGAAGGTCACGCCATGGCCGAGGATCAGCGCCAGAACCGGCGCCAGCCAGACGAGGGACAGGCCGATGATGGTCAGCGCCAGCATGGCGGCGGAGTAGCGGAGTTGGGTGAAGGCGGTGCGGGCGATCATGTCCCAGATTTCGCCCGGATGCGGGTAGGGGCGGATGGAGCGAGCCAGTCCTGAATGGCCGAGAAAGACCGGGCCGCCCTGCTTGACCGCCCGCGCCAGGGTCACGTCGTCGATCAGCGCGCCCTTGATGGCGGCGATGCCGCCGATCCGCTCCAGCGCCGTCCGGCGGATCAGCACGGTTCCGCCCGCCGCCGCCGCCGTTGCGGAAAGCGGATCGTTCACCCGGGCAAAGGGATAGAGCATCTGGAAGAAATACACGAAGGCGGGAATCAGCGCCCGCTCCGCGAGGCTCTGGCAGTTCAGCCGGACCATTTCGGAAACCATGTCCACGCGCGGCGCCTGGATGCGGGAGACCAGCGTGACCAGATGGCGCGGATCGTGGACGATATCGGCATCGGTGAACAGGATCAGCTCCGCCGAGGAGCGCGCGGCGCCCTGTGACAGCGCCCAGAGCTTGCCGGACCAGCCGGCGGGCTTGTCCGCCCCGGTCAGCACGACGAGCCTCGCATCGCCCCTGGCGGCGGCGCGGGCGATCTGCCCGGTGCCGTCGGTGCTGCGGTCATCGACCAGGATGACGCGGAACGGGCCGGCATAATCCTGGGCGAGCAGGGATTCGATTACCGGGGCGATGGTCGTTGCTTCGTCCCGCGCCGGCACGATGATATCCACCGCCGGCGCAGGCCGGGCGGGAAGCGCGGCGGAGAGCGGCATGGCCGCGGGCTGGGGACGCAATTCGGGGCCGCTCCGCCAGAAATTCCCGTGCAGGAAGATGAGGTACAGCCAGATCGCCAGGGTGAGGATGGCGATGATCACGAGACCAAACCCTCCCTGCGGCGCGACAGCAGCCCGCGGGCGGTGAAATCGGCCAGCGCGTCGCGGAAGGCGAGCTCCGCCGGGCGCGGCGCGTAGCCCAGCTCGCGCATCGCCTTGGCCGAGGAGAAGAACATCAGCTTGCGCGCCATCCTCAGCGTGTCCCTCGTCATCAGCGGCTCGTGGCCCGAAACCCGCGCCCAGCCCTCCATCAGCATCGCCAGCGGCATCAGCGGCGCGATCGGCAGCCTGATGCGCGGCGGCGCCTGCCCCGCCATGATCGTGATCATCCGCCCGATCTCCGAGAGCATCAGATTCTCGCCTCCCAATATGTGGCTCTCGCCTGTCCTGCCGTGTTCGAGGGCGAGCACATGCCCTTCCGCGACATCATCGACATGGACGATGTTCATGCCGGTCTCGACATAGGCGGGCATGCGCCCGCGCGCCGCGTCCAGCACCATCCGCCCCGTCGGCGTGGGCTTGAGGTCGCGCGGGCCGACCGGGGCCGAGGGGTTGACGATGA
>DASTAF010000075.1:0-10294 GCA_035713005.1 Acetobacteraceae bacterium | reverse complement strand
ATTTCGCCAGGCTGGCGGGGATCGCGCTGGCGGGCAGCATCGATGCCCGGTTCGAGCATAAGCAGGGGCAGCCCGCCGCGCTCGCCCTCACCGCGACCGGGCTGCGCGAGGGGCCGCGCATCGCGGTGGGCAAGGCGGTGGTGCGGGCGACGCTCGATCACCTCTCGCACGATCCGGCGATCGACGCGACGGCGGCCATTACCGGCATCCGGGCGCCGAAGGCGGCGGGATCGCTCGACCTGACCGCGAAGGGCACCGAGGAGGCGCTGGCGGTGGACGCCAGGGCCGCGTTCAGCAATCTGGCGGGCGGCCCGGCGCGGCTGGCGCTGACCGGCCTGGTGAATGGCAAGACGCGCATCGTGCATCTGAACACGCTGAACGCCGCCGCGCGCGGGCTGACCGCGAAGCTGCTTCGCCCCGCCACCCTCATCGCCACGCCGCAAGGCAAGGTCTCGCATCTGGCCGTGCATCATCTGTCGTTGGGTCTGGCCGGGGGGACGATCACCGTGAACGGCGACATCCAGCCCGCCCTCAACCTCGATGCCAGCATATCCCGTCTTCCCGCCAGCATCGCCCATGCCGCCGATCCGAAGCTGGCGGCGCGCGGGGTGATCGACGCGACCGCCCGCCTGACCGGCACGCTGAAGGCGCCGCGAGGCCATGTCACGCTGAACGCGCGCGGCCTCGGCGTCGCCGCCGGCCCTGGCGCCGGGCTGCCGCCGGTCAACCTGACCGCGAACGAGACGCTGCTCGGCACCGCCATGCGCGGCGCCATCCACGGCACGATCGGGCCTTCGGCGCGGCTCGATGTCACCGGCACCGCGCCGCTCAGCACCACCGGGCCGATGAATCTTTCGGTGCGGCTGGCCAATCTGCCGCTTTCGCTCGCCCATGCCGTCGATCCGAAGCTGAACGCCGCCGGGGTGGTGGATGCGGATGCGCATGTGATGGGAACCGCCAAGGCGCCGCGCGGCACCATCGCGCTGGATGGCCGGGGCCTCAGGATCATCACCGCCGACACCGCGGCGCTGCCGCCCGCCACCCTGACGGCGCGGGAGACGCTGCTGGGCCGCGCCGCGCGCGGCACAATCCGGCTGAGCCTGGGCAATCAGGCGAATCTGCTGGTGAACGGCACCGCGCCGCTGACCAAAACCGGGCCGATCGACCTCGCCATCACCGGGCGGACCGATCTGAGGCTGCTCGACCCGATCCTGGCGGCGCAGGGCACCCGCATCACCGGCTTCATCACCCCCAACCTGCGCATCACCGGCACGGCGGCGGCGCCTTACGCGCGCGGGCAGGTGGCGCTCGCCAATGGCAGCGTGCAGAACGTCACCTCCGGCCTCGATCTCGCGAACATGGACGCGCTGCTGCTGGCGGCGGGCAAGAATCTCACCCTCTCCCGGCTCTATGCCAAGGCGGGGGGCGGCAGCATCACCGGCAGCGGCACGATCGGCCTCGCCGCGCCGATGCCGGTGAACATCGCCGTGCGGTTCAACCGGGCGAGCCCGGTGCAGAGCGACATCATCTCCGAGGTGCTGAGCGGCGGCGTCGCCGTCAGCGGGGCGGTGAAGACGCGGATGGGGGTGGGCGGCACCATCGTCATCGACAAGGCGGCCATCAACATCCCCAAGGGGCTGCCGCCCTCGGTCACCAAGCTGACCATATTGAAGCCGGGGCAGGCGCCGCCCAAGCCCGCCGCGCCGCCGCCGGTCAACCTGAACCTGACGGTGAAGACGGGATATCAGGGGATACTGGTGCGGGGCGACGGAATTTTCGCCATGCTCGGCGGCTCGCTGCATCTGGGCGGCACGGCGGCGGCGCCGGTTCCTTCCGGCGGGTTCCACCTGCTGCGGGGCCATTTCAGCCTGGCGGGCAAGACGCTGCAATTCACCAAGGGCATCGTCGATTTCAACGGCAACGGCTTCATGCCGGCGCTGGATTTCGAGGCGAGCAACACGGCGAGCGACGGCACCGTCTCCACCCTGGCCATCACCGGCACCGCGACCCATCCGCGCATCAGCCTGTCCAGCAACCCCACCCTGCCCTCGGACGAGGTGCTGGCGCATCTGCTCTACGGCAAGGGCACGCAGAGCCTTTCGGCCTTCCAGGCGGCATCGCTGGCGGCATCGCTGGCGCAGCTATCGGGCATCGGCGGCGGCGGGCCGAACCCGCTCGGCGCGGTGCGCAACGCGCTGGGGCTGGACGAGCTTTCGGTGGGCGGCGGCTCGAACGGCTCCGGTCCCTCGGTGAACGCGGGGCGCTACGTGGCGCCGGGCGTCTATGTCGGGGCGACTCAATCCACCAATGGCGGCTCGAAGGCGAAGGTGGAGATCAATCTCTACAAGGGGCTGAAGCTGAACACCCAGCTCGGCACCGGCGGCGGTTCCGGCACCGACAACAACAGCAGCGTCGGCATAACCTACCAGTTCAATTATTAGAGGAGTTGGCCGCCATCCACGGCGATGCTCTGGCCGGTGATCCAGCGGGCGGCGGGCGAGGCGAGGAAGAGCACCACGTCGGCCACATCCTCCGGCGCCCCCATGCGGCCGAAGGGGATCGAGGCCAGCGTGGCCTGATAGAGCTTCGGCGCCTCGGCCCGGCGGCGCTCCCAGACCCCGCCGGGGAACTCGATGGAGCCGGGGGCGACCGCGTTCACCCTTATGCGCTTTTCCGCGTGGAGCCTGGCCTGGCTGGCGGTGTAGTTCATCACCGCCGCCTTCACCGCCGCGTAGGGCGCGCTGCGGGCCGAGGCCCGGAAGCCGGCGATGGAGGCGATGTTGACGATGGAGGGATAGCCGCTCGCCTCCAGGAAGGGCAGCGCGGCGTGGCTGGCACGCACGATGGCCATGACATCGACGGTGAGGGAGGCTTCCCAGCCCGCCTCGTCATCCGTCATGCCGAAGCCGGAGGCATTGTTCACCAGCACGTCGATCCCGCCGAGCGCCTTCGCCGCCGCCGGCACATAGGCGGCGATGGCCGCCTTGTCCGCGAGGTCGCAGATGCCGGCATGGGCGGTGCCGCCATGGCCGGCGATCTCCCGCCGCGCCGCTTCCAGCGCCTCCGCCCCGCGGGCGCAGATGGAGACCGCCGCGCCCGAGGCGGCGAAGCCGAGCGCGATGGCCCGGCCGATGCCCCGGCTGCCGCCCATGACCACGACCCGCTGGGGATTTCCCGCTGATTCGTGGCTCGGTTCATCGCTCATGGACGGCCTCCCTTGATGGTTACGCGGCCTCGCGCGCCGCCGGATAATCCGTATAGCCCCTGGCGTCGCCCTGGTAGAAGGTGGAGGTGTCGGGCGGGTTGAGCGGCAGGTTCCCGGCGAGGCGGCGCGGCAGGTCCGGATTGGCGATGAACAGCTTGCCGAAGGCGACCGCATCGGCCTCGCCCGCTTCCAGCACCTGCATCGCCGTTTCGCGGGTGAAGCCCTCATTGGCGATATAGACGCCGCCGAAGGCCGCCTTCAGCGCCGGGCCGATCCGCCCCTCGCCCAGATGCTCGCGGGCGCAGATGAAGGCGATGCGGCGCCTGCCGAGTTCGCGGGCGACGTGAGTGAAGGTCGCCTCGCGGTTGGAATCGCCCATCGAATGGGCATCGCCGCGTGGAGCGAGATGCATACCCACCCGGTCCGGCCCCCAGACGGCGGTGACGGCATCCGTCACTTCCAGCATCAGCCGGGCGCGGTTCTCGATGCTGCCGCCATAGCCGTCGGTCCGGCGGTTGGTGCTGTCCTGCAGGAACTGGTCGAGCAGGTAGCCGTTGGCACCGTGAATCTCCACCCCGTCGAACCCGGCCTTCATGGCGTTCTCGGCGGCGCGGCGATAGGCGGCGATGACGCCGGGAATCTCATCGGTTTCCAGGGCGCGGGGGGTGACGAAGGGCCGCTCCGGCCGCACCAGGCTGACATGGCCCTTCGCGGCGATGGCGCTGGGGGCGACGGGGAGCTCGCCGTTCAGGAAGATGGGATCGGAGATCCGCCCGACATGCCAGAGCTGGGCGAAGATCAGGCCGCCCGCCTCGTGCACCGCCCTGGTGGTGAGCTTCCAGCCCTCCACCTGCTCCTCCGACCAGAGGCCGGGGGTGGCGGCATAGCCGACGCCCTGGGGGGTGACCGAGGTGGCTTCCGACAGGATCAGCCCGGCGCTTGCGCGCTGCGCGTAATATTCCGCCATCAGCGCGTTGGGCAGCCGGACCTCGCCGGCGCGGGCGCGGGTGAGCGGAGCCAGGATGACCCGGTTCGGCAGCGTGAGATCGCCGAGCTTCAGGGGATCGAAAAGAGACGGCATCATCAAATCCTTGCATCTTCAGGCGCCCGGTATCCCGCAGGTCCGGGCGCCACGCGTGTCGATGGCATGCCGCGCCAGGCGGGCAGCCATTTCCGGCGGATATGGGGCAGGGTGACGGACCTTCCAGGGCGGAGAAGCCGAGGATCAGGCATGCGGAAACAGGCGGCGGTTCCTGGCCGGCCACGGCATCAGCCGGGATTTCGGGCGGGATGGCGAAGGCGATTCAGGCGCCTTCGCGGGAGACCTGATGGCTGCGCCGGGTGGCCCGCCCCAGCCGCACCCGGTTCCGCCCCTCCTGCTTGGCCTTGTACAGCTCGGTATCGGCGGCGATCAGGAGCTGGTTCGGATTCTCCCCCGCCCCCGGAAGCATGGAGGCGGCGCCGATGCTGACGCTGACGACCGGCGCATCGGCCCTTACGGGACAGGTTTCGGCATGGGGGATGGCCAGGCCCTCGACGCCCTGGCGTATCCGCTCGGCGATATGGGCCGACGCCTCGATATCCGAACCCGGCAGGATGACGGCGAATTCCTCGCCGCCATAGCGGGCCAGAAGATCGAACCCCCAGCGCAGCTGCTGCTGGGCGATGCTGGCCACCCGCCGCAGGCAGGCATCGCCGGCGGGATGGCCGTAACGGTCGTTATAGAGCTTGAAATGGTCGATATCGAACATCAGCAGGCCGAGCGGGCGGCCCTGCGCCGCCGCCTCGCTCCAGGCGGCGGACAAGGCCGCGTCGAAATGGCGGCGGCTGCTGACGCCGGTCAGCGCATCGGTGTGCGAAAGGGTCTTGAGCTCCCGGTTTTCCAGCGACAATTCCTCGGCCTGCAGCCTTTCGCGCAGCAGCAGCAGGAAGACCTGCCGCTCGCGCTGCTCCAGATGGAACACCGCCAGCATGCTGAGCGCGCCGATGGCGATTTCGGTCAGCGCCAGGACCGGAATCTGCTGAAGCGGCACCTCCGGGGCAAACCCGACCAGCGGCAGGTAGATCAGCATGGAGGCGATGGTGGTGATGGCGGAATAAACCGTCCCCAGCCGGAGCAGCAGGTTGGAGAAGAGCAGCGCCAGCGGCAGGGAATAGCAATCCGCGGTCACCCCCGGAGAATGGGAGAGGTTGACCAGGACGGCCCCGATCAGCGTGGCGCCGACCGTGGCGGCGGCGCTCATCCCCTTGTGGATGTGGGAGTTCGGCCAGAGCCGCCCGATGGCGAGCACCAGCAGGACGAAGGGGGTGAGGACCAGGAAGCGCAGGACGAGGGAGAGATGGAACACGTCCGGCGCCGTCCTCAGATCGGTCATGCCGAAGGCATCGAACAGGATCAGGCAGGCGATGGCGGCGGTTTCGTTATGCCTGCGGTTCAGCTCGGCACCCGAATCCTGGAACCGCTCCTCCAGCCGGGCGCAGAAGCCGCGCCCGTGCCAGGGCTTGCGCAGCTCCTGATCGATGGCGATCCGCAGCGTCGGGTGGTCGAGCCATTCCATCAGGCGGCGGCACCCGATGTAGGGGTACGCCGGGCGTCATGCTTCCACGGGTGCGGCGGGAAGATTTGGGATGTGGAGCCGCCTGATCTCATGATTCCATGAGATTAGGCGGGATTTCTTTCCACAAGGTTTACGCGGGTAGGCGAAATCAACCACAAGATGTGGGTGGCGCGCTCAGCCCCGCTGCGCCACCGGCACGTAGTCGCGCTGCCGCTCGCCGGTATAAAGCTGGCGGGGCCGGCCGATGCGCTGATGCGGGTCCTCCAGCATCTCCATCCACTGGCTGATCCAGCCGGTGGTGCGGGCGAGGGCGAAGATGGGGGTGAACATGCTGGTGGGGAAGCCCATCGCCTTCAGGATGATGCCAGAATAGAAATCGACATTGGGATAGAGCTTGCGGTCGACGAAATAGGGGTCGTCGAGCGCGATTTTCTCCAACTCCATGGCGAGGTCGAGCAGCGGCTCGTTCTTGATGCCCAGTTCGCCCAGCACCTCGTAGCAGGTCTGCTGCATGATCTTGGCGCGCGGATCGTAGTTCTTGTAGACGCGGTGGCCGAAGCCCATCAGCTTGGTGTGGCTGTTCTTGTCCTTCACCTCCTTGATGAAGGCGGGGATGTTCTTCTTGTCGCCGATCTCGCCCAGCATCCTCAGCACCGCCTCGTTGGCGCCGCCATGGGCGGGGCCCCAGAGCGAGGCGATGCCGGCGGCGATGCAGACATAGGGGTTGGCGCCGGTCGATCCGGCGAGGCGGACGGTGGAGGTGGAGGCGTTCTGCTCGTGATCCGCGTGCAGGATCAGGATGCGGTCCATGGCGCGGGCGAGGATGGGGTTCTTCTGGTACGGCTCGGCCGGCACCGCGTTCATCATGTAGAGGAAGTTCTCCGCGTAGGAGAGGTCGTTGCGCGGATACATGAAGGGCTGGCCGATGGAGTATTTATGCGCCCAGGCGGTGATGGTGGGGATCTTGGCGATCAGCCGGTAGGCGGTGATCTCGCGCTCGCGCGGGTTGTTGATGTCCATGCTGTCCGGATAGAAGGCGGACATCGCGCCCACAACGCTGCACAGCACCGCCATCGGGTGCGCGTCGCGCCGGAAGCCGTCCCAGAAGCGGCGCACCTGCTCATGCATCATCGTATGCATGGTGACGGTGTGGGTGAAGTCTCCGAGCGCCTTCTCGCTGGGCAGCGAGCCGAACATCAGCAGATAGGCCACCTCCATGAAGCTGGAATGCTCGGCCAACTGCTCGATCGGATAGCCGCGATAGAGCAGGATGCCGGCATCGCCGTCGATATAGGTGATCCTGCTCTCGCAGGAGGCGGTGCCGCCATAGCCGGGATCGAAGGTGAAAATCCCGAGATCGGCCTGCAGCTTGCGGATGTCGGCCACCTGCGGGCCGATCGTGCCGGAGAGCAGCGGCAGCCGGGCGGACTTGTTGGTGCCTTCGAGCGAGATCGTGACGCTGGCGTTATGCGCGTCCGCGGAGGGGTTGTTCATGGTTATTATCCTTGCAAAGACCAAACCAGACGAAAATTCGGCTCGGAGAGCGGGCTCCCCGCTAATAAGGCGTTCCCCGCCGAAGGCGCAACCTGCCTTGATGCGATACCCCTCAGCCTTCCGGGGTGAGGAAGCGCTGGAGCCGGGTGCGCGAGGGCTTCAGCTCGCGCCAGGGGGTGAGGACAAGATATTCGGCGAACGAGGCGGTGGGGAAGCCGCCCCGGAGGCCTGCCAGCATGCCGCCGGGCGCATGGGACGCCTCGGCGAGATGCACGGCAAGCTCGTGAATCCCCGGATTATGACCGAGGATCAGCACGCTGCGCATGGTCTCCCGCAAATCCCGGATGATCGCCAGGGCCTGCGGAACCGAGGCCATGTAGAGCGCGTCCAGCACCTCGATGTTCGGCTGCTCCTCCCAGGGGGCGAGGGCGCGCAGGGTCTCGCGCGTGCGCCGGGCGCTGGAGACCAGCACCACGTCCGGCGCGAGCCCCAGCACCCGCAGCCGCTCGCCCAGGGCCGCCGCCGAGTCGCGGCCCTCCGGGGCGAGGGCGCGCTCATGATCGGCGAGCCCGGCGCGGGCGCCCTCGGCCTTGGCATGGCGCATGAGAATCAGCTGGTGCATGGCTTGAACATCATCCTGGGCGGGAGCGTATGATCATGGGTGCGCGGGGGCTGGCGATCCAGCGCCGGGGAGTGATTTTGTCCCGCCTCTCCATAGGCTATCTTCCCGTGCTGCCGAACCCCCCTGCGGCGCGCGCGGTTTCGTCGAGATCGGGCACCTCCCGCCATTCCAGGCGCGAGACCGGGGCGAGCACGGCCTGGGCGACGCGCATGCCGCGGGTGACGGTGAAGGCTTCGGCGCCGGCATTCAGGATGATGACCTGGATCTCGCCCCGGTAATCCTCGTCGATGGTGCCGGGGCTGTTCGGGATGGTGATGCCGTGTTTCAGCGCGAGGCCGGAGCGCGGCCGGACCTGCAGCTCGAAGCCGGGCGGCAGGGCGATGGCAAGCCCGGTGGGGATCAGGGCGCGGGAGGATGGCTCGATGATGACCGGACCGGCGGTCGCCGCGAGCAGGTCGAAGCCCGCCGCCCCCGGCGTCGCGTATTCCGGCAGCGGCAGCTCCGCCCCGTGCGGCAGGCGCTTCACCCGGACCGCGATGCTCATGAAAACACCGCCGCGATGCGCGCGGCCAGGCGCGCGGCGACCTCGGACTTCGGCAGCATCGGCCAGGATTCGGCGCCGTCCCCGCTGATGATGGTGATCTCGTTCTCCGCCCCGCCCATGACCGCCGAGCCGGCGCCGACATGATTGGCGATGATCCAGTCGCAGCCCTTGCGGCGGCGCTTGGCGGCGGCGAATTCGGCGACAGTATCGGTCTCGGCGGCGAAGCCCACCACAAGGCGCGGGCGGCGCGGGCCAGGCTTCGAGAGCGTGGCCAGGATGTCGGGATTCTCGGTCAGGCGAAGGTCGGGGGGGCCGTCCGGCGATTTCTTGAGCTTGCGGGGCGATGGCTCGACCCGCCAGTCCGCCACCGCCGCCGCGCAGACGGCGATATCGGCGGGCAGCGCCGCCTCGCAGGCGGCGAGCATCTCCGCCGCCGTCTCGACATGGATGGCGGAGAGGCCGGGCGGATCGGGGATGGAGACCGGGCCGCTCACCAGCGTCACCCGCGCCCCCAGCCGCGCCAGGGCGCCGGCGATGGCATGGCCCTGCCGGCCGGAGCTGCGGTTGGCGATGTAGCGCACCGGGTCGATCGGCTCGTGGGTCGGCCCGCTGGTGACCAGCGCGTGGCGGCCGGAGAGCGCGCCCTCGCCGCCCAGCGCCGCCTCGATGGCGGCCCCGATGGCGGCTAGGATCGCGGGCGGCTCGGCGAGCCTGCCGGGGCCGTACTCGCCGCAGGCCATCTCCCCTTCCCCGGGCGGGACCACCAGCACGCCGCGCGCGGCGAGGGTGGCGATATTGGCCATGGTCGCCGGATGCCGCCACATCCGCACGTTCATCGCCGGGGCGATCATCACCGGCTTGTCCGTCGCCAGCAGCAGGGTGGCGGCGAGATCGCCGGAGAGGCCTGCCGCCATTTTCGCCATGATATCGGCGGTGGCCGGGGCGACCACGACCAGATCGGCGGCGCGGGAGAGGCGGATATGGCCCATCTCGCTCTCATCGGTGAGCGAGAACAGGTCCGTGTAAACCTTGGTCTCGGTCAATGCCTGGAGCGAGAGCGGGGTGACGAACTGCGCGCCGCCTTCGGTCAGCACCGAGGTTACCGAGGCGCCGGATTTGCGCAGCAGCCGGATCAGCTCCAGCGCCTTGTAGGCGGCGATGCCGCCGCCGACGATCAGCAGGATGCGTCTTCCCTCCAGGCTGGCGCTCAAAGCCGCCAGCCCGAATGGATGGCGGCGATTCCGCCGGAGAGGTTGCGCACCGCGACGCGCTCGAACCCGGCCTCGCGCATCATCGCGGCGAGCCTCTCCTGATCCGGGAACATGCGGATGCTTTCGGCGAGGTACTGGTAGCTCTCGCGGTCCCTGGCGACGAGCTGGCCGATCGCCGGCAGCGCCCGGAAGGACCAGGCATCGTAGAGCGGCTCCGCCGCCACCACCCGCAGCCGGGAGAATTCCAGGCAGAAGAAGCGGCCGCCGGGGCGCAGCACCCGCCGCGCTTCCGTCAGTACCTTCAGCTTGTCCGTGCAGTTGCGCAGGCCGAAGGCGATGGAGACGCGGTCGAAGGCGCGGTCCGGCAGGGGCAGCGCCTCAGCATCCGCCACCAGCAGGGAGAGGCAGCCGATCAGCCCGCCCTTCTCCGCCCGGGCGCGCGCCACCTCCAGCATCTCCGCATTGATGTCGGAAAGCACCACCGGGCCGCCGCCGCCGCGCAGCCAGCGGAAGCTGATATCGCCGGTGCCGCCCGCGAGATCGAGCAGGCAGCGGCCGGGGCGCGGATCGAGCGCGGTGACGAGATCGCGCTTCCAGAGCCGGTGGATGCCGAGCGACATCAGATCGTTCATCACGTCGTATTTCGGCGCCACGCTGTCG
>DASTAF010000074.1:0-5115 GCA_035713005.1 Acetobacteraceae bacterium | reverse complement strand
GATGTCTCCTCCGGGGTGGAGGAGGCGCCGGGGGTGAAGTCTCCGGCGCTGATCCGCTCCTTCATCGCATCAGCGCGGCGACCGTAGGCGCCAGCGCCCGGGCGATGCGGGCCATTCCTTCCGCGTCCGGGTGCAGGGCAGGCTGGGGCGGGTGCAGCCTCGGGTCCACGTAGAGGGACGGATCGGGCCTGCCATCCTTCATCAGCACCCAGCCGACATTCCGGAAGGTGACGATCCGGCTATGGGCGTAAATATGCTGAAGTTGAGCATTTATGATGCCGGTCTGCCGCGAGATCCAGGGCGAGCGGATCGAGGGCAGGATGCCGAGCAGCAGGATTTTCGCGCGCGGCAGGCGGCGGTGGACGTTGTTCACCACCGCCTCGATCCCCGGCACGGTGCGCCGCGCCCCCCAATGGGTGGCGCCGAGATTATTCGCGCCGATCAGGATGATGACCAGTCTCGGGTGCAGCCCGGCGACCTGGCCGTGGTCGAGCCGCCAGATCAGGCTGGAGGTGGTGTCGCCGATGAAGCCGAAATCGAGCGGGTGATAGCGCCCATAATAGTGCTGCCATACAGGCAGCACCTTCTCATAGGATGCGGGGCCGCCGCGCTGCCAGTACTGGGTGATCGAATCGCCCAGCCAGACGAGGCGTGCGTTCGGATGCTCGCGCGCCTGTTGCCGCGTCATGGCGAAGCGCTCGCGCCACCAGGGCAGCTCGGTGCGGCCGATGGGGGCGGCGGCGAGATTGACCGCGGCGGTGGCGGTCATAGGCGCGAGCAGGGCGAGACTGATCAGCAGGCGGCGCATCATGAATTCCTCGTCGGGTCGTGGCGGCCGAACACCAGCGGGTAGAGCAGCAGATAGGCGCCCTGGAAGGCGCCGGCGATCAGGAACGGAAGTTCGAGGGCGTTGCTGTCGAAGAACAGGCCTGAAATGGCCGGGGCGATGCCGCGCGGCACCTGCACCGAGATGGCGTTGACGCTGGCGGCGAGGCCGTGCCGGTGCCCGCGCACCAGGTTGAGCGCCACCGCCTGCCGCGCCCCCGCCGTGCCCTGGTTGAAGGCCGAGCGGACGGCGAAGGCGGCGGCGGCGAGGGCGAAGCTCGGCATGAAGGGCAGGGCGAACAGCGCCGCCAGCCCGCCGAGGCGCATCACCACCACCGTGCGGATGGTGCCGAAGCGCTCGGCCAGCCCCGCCGAGGCGAGCGAGACGATGCCGGCCAGCACGAAGGAGGCGGCGAGGGCCGGGCCGATCGCTTCCGCGCCCTGGTGGAACTTCACCGCGAACCACCAGGAGATCAGCGGGGTGACCAGCCCGATGCCGACCCCGTTCAGCAGGTTCAGCCCGGCGAGCCGCCAGAGCAGCCCGTGCTCCTCGTTCTTCGTCGCCGCCTCGTCGGCGGGGGCGGAAGGCTTCTCCCGCCGGGGCGCGTGATCGGGGGTGGCGATGAGCAGCGCGCCGGCGATCAGCGCGGTGCCGATGGGCAGGAAGAAGAGCATGCGGGTGGCGCCGATCAGCCCGGCGAGGATGGCGCCCGCCGCCATGCCGAGGAAGCCGAGGCCGGTATTGATCGAGAGCAGCGAACTCATCCGCTCCCGCCCGATGAAGCCGGTGATCCAGGCCTGCTCGGCGGGCGCGAAGGGGCCGGCGCCGCCATTGGCACCCCGCCCGAACCCGCCGATGATGGCGGCGAAGGCGAGGGGGATGGTCGATCTGGTGACCAGGGCGATCCCGCCGGCAATCAGCGACAGGGCCTCGTAGCTCAGCACGAAGCCCTTGCGGCCGATCCGGTCCGAAAGCGGGCCGATCAGCGCCGTCAGCACCGCATTGAACCCCATGGCGAGGGCGAGGATCAGCCCCAGGAGCCCGGCGCTCCAGCCGATCTGCCTGGTGTAAAGGGCGAAATCCACCACCAGCGCGCCCTGGGCGAGGCTGCGGGCGAGCCGCGCCCCGACGAGGCGGAAAACTGGCGCGGGGATTCCCCGGATCAATAGCCCAGGCTTAGCAGGATGATGCTGAGCAGGCCCGCCGCCGCGCAATAGGTGGCGAAGGGCTTGAGCGCCCAGTTATCATGGTTGCGGAAATAGCGCATCAGGAAGGCGGTGGAGGCGAAGGCGGTGACGCCGGCGATGATGGCGGCGAGCAAGGCGAGGCCGAGCAGGCCGTGAATCTGGTGATTGTGCACCAGCTTCGGCACCTCCACCACCGTGGCCCCGGCGATGACGGGCGTGGCCATCAGGAAGGCGAAGCCCGCCGCCCCCTCGTGATCGACGCCGCGCGTCAGCCCGCCGACGATGGCGGCGCCGGAGCGGGAGATGCCGGGCAGGAAGGCGAGGCACTGGAAGAAGCCGATCACCAGCGCGTCCATCATCGTCAGGTCGTTGAAGCGGGTGGCGGGGCGGCCAGCGGGATCGCGGCGGCGCAGGCGCTCGCCGAGCAGGAGCAGCCCGGCATTCACGATCAGGAAGACGGCGGCGATGACGGGGCTGGCGAAGAGATGGCGGATCGACTTCTTCAGCGCGAAGCCGATGACCACGGCGGGCAGGGTGGCGACGATCAGCTTGAGCAGCAGGGCGCGGTAGGCTGCGACCGAGGCGGGATTGCCGCGCCCCAGCACGCCGAGCAGGATCTCCCACCAGGTGCGCCAGAAATAGAGCAGCAGCGCCGCGGCGGTGCCAAGATGCAGCATGACGATGAAGGGCAGGAAGGATGGCGCCGCCTGGTTGATGTTCCAGTGGAACAAGGCGGGGACGATCACCGCGTGGCCGAGGCTGGAAACCGGGAACAGCTCGCTCGCCCCCTGGATCAGGGCGAACAGGATGGAGTGCAGGGCGTTCATGCGGAGGGTCTAACCTTCGGTGGTGGCGGTTGAGCGCGCCTCAGTGGCAAAACGGGAGGGCAAATGCAAATTCCCCCGGATTCGCCGGAAAGCGAGCAGCGCCGGGGCGGCGAGGATCAGCGCCAGCCCGTTCCAGGCGAGGAATTCCAGGTTCAGCGCCCCCTCGATGACGGCGCTGGCGACGGCGCCCAAGGCGAGGCAGGCGCTCGGCAGCCAGTCCTCCCACCCCGTCATCGGCGGAGCATCGCGCCGGATCAGCCGCCAGAGGGCGACGACCGCCGGCACGGCGAAGACGGCGAAGGGTGCGTCGCGGTAGCGGGGATCAAAGACCAGCATCGCCTGGATGGTGGCGGCGGCGAGCAGGAAGAGGAACCAGACCGTGTCGAACGTCGCCAGCAGCCGCAGCCCGGCGAGGTTCCGCCCGGTGATCGCCTCGCGCGCCGCCCGCATGGTGGCGGCGCCGGGGATGGGCGGGGAGGCGCCGGGGCTCGCGCGGCGCAGCGCCAGCCAGGCGAGCCAGACCTGGGCGGGGATGTTGACCAGGGCGCAGATGATCAGCGAGCGGTCGTACAGCTCGTGCCAGGTGACGGCGCCGGCATAGACGAAGGCGTTGGCGAGGGCGAAGGCGAGGATCGCCCCGCCCGTCCGCCGCCGCAGGGACAGGATCAGCCCGAGCAGGATGGCGCAGCCGGCATAGAGCGGCCAGCGCGGCATCTCCACCACCCCGCCCCGGAGCGGGAATTTCGGCTGCCGCGCCGCGTTCCAGATGCCCCAGTTGGCGCCGGCTATGCCCTCGTCGTGATATTTCCAGGGCTGGTCGAAGGCCTCGATCAGATTGTAGTCCACATGGTCCGCATCGGCGAGGCTGACGAAGCGGCGCAGGAAGATCGCCTCCTCCACCCGCGATGGGGCGGCGGCGCCGCGCCAGCGGCCCCGGCTGGGCCAGCCGGTTTCCCCCACCGAGATGCGCTTGCCGGGGAAGCGCCGCTTCGCCTTGGCGATGGTGCGGGCGATGCGGGCGATGGCGTGGTTCACGTCCACCGGATGGTTCTGCCAGTAGGGCAGCAGGTGGATCATCACGATGTCCACATGCCTGGCGACCTCGGGAAACTGGAACCAGAAGCTGGCGACATCGGCATAGGCGACCGGCTGCCGCACATGGCGCCTGACATGGTCGATGTCCCGCATCAGCAGGCCGGGCGGCAGGTCCCGCCGCAGCAGCACCTCGTTGCCGACCACGACGCGGGTGATGGTGCGCGGGTGCCTCCTCGCCTCGGCGATGCCGGCCGCCATCTCGCGGGCGTTGTCGGCGGGGTTGGAGCCGAGCCAGATGCCGAGCCAGACCTTCAGCCCCGCCGCCTTGGCCAGCGCGCCGATATCGTAATCCCCCTCGATCGAGGAATAGGTGCGGATGCCGTCCGCGTGGCGGGCGATCAGCCGGAGGTCCTGCGAGACCTCGGCGGCGCTGGGGAAGGTTTTGGTCAGCGGGGACTGCCAGGCGCGGTAGGGCGCGTAGGAGACGGAGTGGAGGCGCGCCTCCGGCATGGCGACGCGGGCGGCCTGCGGCCGGTTGGGCAGATACCAGAGCAGGATGGTGAGCAGGCCGAGGATGGTGAGGGCGGTTGCGGTGGTTCCGGTGCCTGACCATATCCTGCGCGCTGCCATCATGGCCTGGGCTTACAGAAGCCGGGGCCGGAGCGATAGAGGGGATGCATGGCGATGATCGACGGGCTGGACGATGCGGCGATCCGGAAAATCCTGGAGGGCACGCGGCGCATCGCGGTGGTGGGGGCCTCGGCCAACCCGGCGCGGCCCTCCAACGAGGTGACGGGATTCCTCCGCCGCGCGGGCTACGAGGTCACGCCGGTCAATCCCGGCCATGCCGGGCAGGAGATCCATGGCTGCGCCGTGGTCGCCTCGCTCGACGAGGCGGCGCCGGTCGAGATGGTCGATCTGTTCCGCGCCCCGGACAAGGTGATGCCGGCGGTGGAGGCGGCGATCCGCCTGAAGGCGCGGGTGATCTGGATGCAGCTCGGGGTGGTCAATCAGGAGGCGGCGCGGCGGGCGCGGGAAGCGGGGATCACCGTGGTGATGGACCGCTGCCCGAAGATCGAGATGGGCAGGCTGGGGATCAGGCGCGGCTGATCCCGCGCTGCATGAACACCACGTCCAGCCAGCGGCCGAACTTGAAGCCGACATCGCGCAGCGTGCCGACCTTCTGGAAGCCCAGGCTGGCATGCACGCCGATGGAGCCGATATTCTCCGCATCGCCGAC
>DASTAF010000073.1:0-3868 GCA_035713005.1 Acetobacteraceae bacterium | reverse complement strand
GAACACCACCTCCTGCGCCGCCGCCATGCCCCGCTTCAGCGCGCCAGCGAGGGACTTCTCCCGGATCAGCCGCGGCATCTCGTGGATCAGCAGGGTGGCGGCGATCCCCGCCGCCGCGAGTTCCTCGCAGAGCGAGGCGGAGGCCGCCGTGTTGACGATGGCGGCGCCGATGCCGAGGCGGCGGTAGCGGGCGATGAGCGCCTTGCGCGAAGCCTCCCCGGCGGCGATGCGCAGATCTCCCGCCTTCGCGTATTCCGCCGCCAGCGGGCCGCCCGCCAGCAGCAGGATATGCGGCTCGATGCCATGCTCGCGGCGCAATTCCCGCGCCAGATGCAGCAGCAGGAGCTGCGAGCCATGCACCAGCGCGTCATGCCCGACCAGCAGCAGGTGCCGCGCGGCGTCGGCGGCGGTCTGGCCGGAGACCGCGCGCGCGGTGGCGTTCAGGAAGGCGGCGCCGTAATGCACGTCCGGCTCCAGATAGGCGCCCTCCGCCCATTCGTTCCAGGCATTGACGCAGAGCAGCGGCGTGCCGGAGACGGGATTCTCCCGCGCCTGCCCGATCAGCGCCTCCAGCCAGGTCTGATAAGCGAGCGGGCTCGATTCGTGCAGCACCAGCCCCTTGCCCTCGCGGCGCGGATCATTGTCCCAGCCCGGCACGATGGTGCGGATCAGCGGATAATCCGGCTTCGGCATGCCCAGCGAGGCGGCGGCGATATCGTCGTAGCGGTGGACGGCGGCGGTGAATTCGGGATCGAACAGGTCGAGCCCGCCATTCAGCTTCGGCGCATCCACCACCAGCTTGTGCGGCGGGAATTCCACCGCGCCATCCAGCCCATGGGCGGTCGGATCATTGTCGTGAAAGCTCTGGGCCATGAAGATCAGCGGGTTCTCGCCATGGCGTTCGGCGAACAAGGCGCGCCAGCGGGCGATGGTGGCCTTCGAATCCGGGATCAGCGCAGCGCGGTAGATCATCAGCAGCGGCCGACCTTCCAGCCGGATATAGCGGGGGTCCTTGAAGTGGCGGGCGAGATCGTCGATCAGCGCCGCGTCATCCGCCTCATCATATTCCTGCGCCAGCAGCACTTCGCGGTCCAGCCCGTCCCACCGGCGAGTCCAGTTCTCGTTCGCCCACATCAGGCAGAAGGGGAAATCGAGCGCGGCATTGGCGAGGAACCGCTCCAGCGGTGCTTCCAGCAGGCGCTTGCGGTTGAACCAGTAGTAATAGAACACGAAGCCGCCAATTCCGGCGCCCTTAGCCATGTCAATCTGCCGGGGCAGGATGCGCGGATCGTCCAGCGAATAAAAGCCGAGATCGCGCGGAATGCGCGGCTGGTAATGGCCGGCGAAACGCGGCGTGGCGCGGGCGAGGTTGGTCCAGTCGGTGAAGCCTTTGCCCCACCAGGCATCGTTCTCCGGCGTGGGGTGGAATTGCGGCAGGTAATAGGCGAGCAGCATGGCGCGCCGCGATGAACCTTCCGGCAGGCGCTGCACCTCCTCGAATTCCGGGGCGGGGCGGGTGGCGGCGCGGATGCCGCCGGCGATCAGCCGCTCGTAGTCGGGGCGGCGCGGATGAAAGCCGCGATCGCGGTTCGCCAGATAATGCAGCAGCGGGTTCTGCCCGCGCAGCTCGGCGGCATAGCGGGTGCGGTAGAAGCGGATGTCGAAATCAGGTGAGGGATCGCGATCCTCGGTCTCGCCGAAATTGAGGAAATGCGCGAACGGATCGGTGCCGGCGGCGGCGACATCCGGGTTCGTCTCCAGATACCATGCCGGATCGAAGAGCGGCACCGGGCTCACCTGTCCCCGGTGGCGCCGCGCCAGGAAATGCGCCAGCGCGTTCTCCGCATCCGGCACGCCATGTTCGCGCCGGTACCAGCCGGTGTGGAACCATGCGGATGGGTTCCGCCCCTCGCTGTCGCCGAATTCGATATAATGCAGCAGCGGGTTCAGCCCGGCCGCCGCGACGTCCGGGTTGGTTTCCAGATAGAAAGCCGGGTCGAAATACGGGTTGGGCTTGCGCCCGCTGCGCCAGCCCATGGTGCAGAAATGCACCAGCGGATCGGCGCCGGGGGGCGCCGCGCCCTGGGCCGCGTAATATTCCGCGTCGAACAGGCCGGATTCATGCAGCAGCGCGAAGGCGGCCGGCCGTTCGGGAGCCTGTCGTTCCAGAGAGGGGCGCCGGGAGGCGGGCGGCATGCGGCCCTACCGGAAGGCGGGCGGGCGCAGATCGAGCGCCAGCCGTGCCGCCAGCGCCCGGCCCAGCGCCAGCGGCGTGGCCTCCTCGAACAGCCTTCCCCAGATCGAGATGCTGCGCGGGACGCGGTGCAGCGCCGCATCCGGGCCGGGCCTGGTGCCGGAAAGCGTGTCCCGCCCACGCGTCGGCGCCTCGATGAAGCCATCCGGCAGGCAGAGGCAGGGATGGCCGGTGAAATTACTGATCACCAGCATCGGCCCGGCGAGGCTCGGCCCCAGTATCGCGTCCACCCTGGAAAACAGCCGGTCCATCTCCTCCATCACCCGGCGGCGCAGCCGGTCGAGCTGCACGTGATCCACCGCCGAGAGGAAGCGGGCCATGCGGAACTGGTTCGGCCAGGCCTCCGCCTCCTGCCAGGCCAGCTCGTCATCCCGCCCGCTCAGCGTCAGCGTCTCGAAGCTGGCGGCGGCCTCGGCCATCAGAATGCTGACCAGCGAATCATAGGGCAGATCGGGCCGCTCCAGCGGGACGAGTTCGGCGCCCAGCGCGGCGGCGGCATCCAGCGTGGCGCGGTCGGCTTCGGTAGCGCCCTCGGCTTCGAGGTCGGCAGGAAACCAGCCGAGGCGCATGCCCGAAACGGACCTGCCGAGATCGCCGCCGAAAGGCGCGGCGATGCTGGCAAAATCACCCATATCGGCGCCGTTGATGGCGGCGAGCACCAGCGCCGTGTCCTCCACCGAACGGCAGATCGGGCCGATCTTGTCGAGGCTCGGGCACAGCGCCATCGCCCCGGCGCGGGCGACGCGGCCGAAGGTCGGGCGCAGCCCCACCGTGCCGCAGCGCGTCGAGGGCGAGACGATGGAGCCGAGCGTCTCGGTGCCGAGGCTGAAGCCACAGAGCCCGGCGGCGGTGGCGGAGGCCGAGCCGGCGGAGGAGCCGCTCGATCCTTCCTCGATATTCCACGGGTTGCGGGTGCGCCCGCCATGCCAGAGATCGCCATAGGCCAGGGCGCCGACGCTGGATTTCCCCAGCAGCACCGCCCCCGCCGCGCGCTGGCGCCGAACCACCACCGCGTCATGCTCCGGGATGCGCCCCCGATAAGGCTCGGCGCCCCAGTCGGTGGCGAGGCCCGCCGTGTCGATGATGTCCTTGCAGGCATAGGGGATGCCGTGCAGCGGGCCGAGATGCCTTCCCGCCGCCAGCATGGCGTCCAGCCTTGCCGCTTCCTCCCGCGCCTTGGGGTTCAGCGCGGCATAGCAGAGCAACTGGCCGTTATGCCGTCCGATGCGGTCGAGATAGATTTCGGCGAGGCGCAGGCAGGAGAGTTTTTGTCCCTTGATCCAGGCGGAGAGCGCGGTGACCGGCGCGAAGGCGATCTCCTCGTCGCTCGCGGGCAAGGGCGGCTCATGCTCCGGCACAAGCAGCGGGCCGGGTTCGGGCATGGTGAAGCCCGGCAGGCGCGGATCGAAGCGCAGGGCCGGCGCCAGATCGTGCGGCAGCTCCATGGCGCGGCGACGCAGGGTCAGCGCCAGCTGCTCGGCGAGCGGGCCGGGCGCGGGATGCAGCATCAGGCGGCGCTCGTCCGGCGTGTGGCTGACGCCGAACAGCCGCTCGGCGGCGGCGAGATCAGCCTCGGTCAGCGGCGGGTTTCCGGCCAGATCGTCCACGAAGGGC
>DASTAF010000072.1:0-2157 GCA_035713005.1 Acetobacteraceae bacterium | reverse complement strand
GCGCCTTCCAGCGCGTAATGCGGCGCGGCATCGCCGAACTTGTAGGCCAGCGTGGTGAGCAGCCCCGCTTTGGACTGCACCGGCTTGGTGCCGGTGTTCATCAGCATGAAAGAGCCGGTGCCGTAGGTGTTCTTGGCCTCGCCCGGCGAGAAGCAGGCCTGGCCGACCAGCGCCGCCTGCTGATCGCCGAGGATTCCGCAAAGCTTCACCCCGCGCAGCGGCGCCACCATGATCTCGCCATAGACTTCCGAGGAGGAAGCGATGCGCGGCAGGCAGGCCCTGGGGATGCCGAATTCTGCCAGCATCCCGTCGTCCCAGTTGCAGGTCGCAATGTCGATGAGCTGAGTCCGGCTGGCATTGGTCACGTCGGTGACATGCACGCCGCCATTAGCCCCTCCAGTGAGGTTCCAGGTTAGCCAGCTATCGATGGTGCCGAAAATGGCCTCGCCTGATTCCGCCGCCTTGCGCGCGCCTTCGATGTTTTCCAGAATCCACAGCAGCTTCAACCCGGAGAAGTAGGTGCTCAGCGGCAGGCCGGTCTTTGCCCGGTAGCGGTTCTGGTCCCCGCCCTTCATGTAGCGCTGGACGAGTTGCTCGGTGCGGGCATCCATCCAGACGATCGCGTTGCAGAGCGGCCGGCCGGTGCGGCGGTCCCAGAGCAGCGTGGTCTCGCGCTGATTGGTGATGCCGACCACGGCGAGGTCGCTCGCCGCCAGATTGGCCCGCGCCAGCGCGGCACCGGTCACCTCGCGGGTATTGTCGAGAATCTCGATGGGATCATGCTCCACCCAGCCCGGCTTCGGATAGATCTGCCGGTGCTCCTTCTGCGCGATCGAGACGATCCCGCCCTGCCGGTCGAACAGGATGAAGCGCGAGCTGGTGGTGCCCTGGTCGATGGCGCCGACGAAATTCGTCACGTCTCCTCCTTCTTCAGCCAGGCTTCGACCCGCATCGCCGTATCCTCCGGCACATGCAGCGCCAGCTTCGAGCGCCGCCACAGAATATCCTCCGCCGTCCGCGCCCATTCATGGCGGACCAGATAGCGAATTTCTGTCTCCGTCAGTGTGCCGCCAAAATCCTCGCCAAGATCATCGAATTCCCGCGCATCGCCCAGAACCAGCGGCACCCGGCTGCCATAGGCACGGGCAAGCCGGCGCAGATAGCCGGAAGGCATGAGCGGGTAACGAGTTGTTAGTGAACGCAGGAACGCCTCGAAATCGCCGCGCGGGATGTCGCCGCCCGGCAAGGCGGCTCGCGCGGTCCAAGGTGCGCCGATCGCACTCTCCATCGCCGGCAGCAGTTTCTCCAGCGCGTGCTCCGCAAGCCGGCGATAGGTGGTGATCTTGCCGCCGAAAATCGAAAGCAAAGGCGGCTTTTCGCATCCGTCATCAAGATCGAGCACATAATCCCGCGTCACCGCCGAGGCATTCGCCGCGTGATCGTCATAGAGCGGGCGGACGCCGGAATAGCTGCTCACAACCTGATCCGGCGAAACCGGCCGGTTGAAATAGCGGCTGACGCTCTTGCAGAGATAGGCGGTTTCATCGGCATCGATCATGACATCCGAGGGATCGCCTTGATAGGGAATGTCGGTGGTGCCGATCAGGGTGAATTCCTGCTCATAGGGAATCGCGAAGACGATGCGCCCGTCCGGATTCTGCAGGATGAAGGCGAATTCGCCCTCGTGAAGCCTCGGCACGATGACGTGGCTGCCCTTGACCAGGCGCACGGATTTTGCACCCTCCCGCCCCAGTCTCGCATTCAGCACCTCGCCCACCCACGGACCGGCTGCGTTGACAATAGCCCGCGCCTTCACCGTTTCGCGCGTGCGCTCCGCCAGGTTCTCGATCTCGGCCTGCCAGAATCCATCCTCCCTGCGGGCGGAGATCAGCTTTGTCCGGGTGCGGATATCGGCGCCACGCGCGGCTGCGTCCATGGCATTGAGCACGACGAGGCGGCTATCCTCCACCCAGCAATCAGCGTAGGTGAAGCCGCGCCGGTATTCCGGCCTGAGAATCGCCGCCGCTGGATGCGGCGGGAAGCTGACGGCGCGCGAACCGGGCAGCCGCTCGCGCCGGGCGAGATGGTCGTAGAGAAACAGGCCGGAACGGATCATCCAGGCTGGCCGCTGCCCGGGCGAATGCGGCAGGACGAACT
>DASTAF010000071.1:0-2124 GCA_035713005.1 Acetobacteraceae bacterium | reverse complement strand
CCATCCTGCAGCAGCCCGGCGACGCTGTGGATCATGCTGACCTCCAGCGCCTCGCGCGGGGCGAGATCGGGCAGCAGCCCCGGCATCCTTGAGGCCAGCATCGATTTGCCGCCGCCCGGCGGGCCGACCATGAGCATGTTGTGGCCGCCGCTCGCCGCGATCTCCAGCGCCCGCTTCGCCATCACCATGCCGCGCACATCGGCCAGATCGGCCACCGGCGCGCCGGCGCCCAGCGATCCGGGAGGCGGGGGCGCCAGCATCTGCGTTCCCCGGAAATGATTGATCAGGCAGAGCAGATCCGGGCTCGCGAGCACGCCGATCCTGCCCGCCCATCCGGCCTCGGCGCCCTGAGATTCGGGGCAGATCAGCCCCAGATCGCGCTCCGCCGCCGCCATCGCCGCGGGCAGGACGCCCGCCACCGGATTGATCCTGCCATCGAGCGACAATTCCCCGATCGCCGCCAACTGGCTGATTTCCTCGGCTGGGAGGATATCCATGGCGGTCAGCACGCCGAGCGCGATCGGCAGGTCGAAATGGCTGCCTTCCTTGAGAAGATCCGCCGGCGCCAGATTGACCAGAATCCGCTTCGGCGGCAGCGCCAGCCCCATGGAGGTGAGGGCCGCGCGCACCCGCTCCCGCGCCTCGCCCACCGCCTTGTCGGCAAGACCCACCACCAGGAAGACCGGCAGGCCGGGCGCGATCTGCACCTGCACCTCCACCGGCAGGGCCTCGATTCCGGAGAAGGCGAAGGTCTGGATGCGGGCGATGCTCATGCGGCGCCGCGCGCCATCAGCCCGTGCTGGCGGAAGCTGAACCAGCTTCCCTTGCCGATGATGACATGGTCATGCAGCGCGATTTCCATGAACTGCATGGCGTTCTGCAGCTCCCGCGTCATCGCGATGTCGTCCTTGGAGGGTTCCGGATCGCCGCTCGGATGATTATGCACCAGGATCAGCGCGGTGGCGTGCAGCTCCAGGCTGCGCTTCAGCACCTCCCGCGCGTAGACCTGCGTGTGGTTGACGGTGCCGCGCGAAGCAACCTCGTCGGCGATCAGCCGGTTGCGGTTGTCGAGGAACAGGATGCGGAACTGCTCGATGGCTTCCCGCGCCATCGCGGCGGTGAGATAGGCCATCAGCCGGTCCCAGTTGTTCAGCACCGGCTTGTCGGCGATTTCCGCCCGCGCCAGCCGCAGGGCCGAAGCCTGCACCAGCTTCACCGCTGCGGCGCAATGGACGCCAACCCCTTCGATGGCGAACAGATCATCCTGCGGCGCCGCCAGCACGCCCGCATAGGAGCCGAAGCGGTTGATCAGCGCCTTGGCCAGCGGCTTGGTGTCGCCGCGCTTGAAGGCGAAGAACAGCAGCATTTCCAGCAATTCGTAATCGGCCAGGCCATCCGCCCCGCGCTCCAGGAGGCGCTCGCGCATCCGCGCCCGATGGCCCTGGGGGCCGATGCTCTCGAATGGCGTGGTCGCCAGCGGCGGGACGGAGTTGGGTTCCGGCTGGTAGGCGGCATCCTCCGCGAAGCCGCGCCGCCCGGAGGATTGGCCTTCGGGGAAATTCTCCCTGCCGATGCGCGGAGGGCGATCGGGAAATTCAGGATCGGCCTTGGAAACCATGTCTCGACCTGGCATCTTGCCGGTGCGGAACAATCGGGTCCAGGCCAATCCATATCTCCAAATCTCTCGTTAAGGTTGCATAATACAAAGCTTAACGGCGACTTGTCGAGAAGATTTTCAGGCCAAAGACTTTACCAGATATTTCAGCCCCGCCCATTGCTGGGCGAAATAGCCTCCGGATGCCATGGCTTCCGGCACCTCATCATCGCCGGTGGCGGGGAAATTCCGCTCGAAATCGGCGGTGCGGAGCAGCATGTCCCAGTAGGGGAACACTGCCCCATAGTTGCAGGAGCGCTGCCCCGCCGCCAGCACCCCGTGATGCGCGCGGTGGAAGCGCGGCGAGACCAGCAGCCGCTCTCCTATTCTTCCGAAGGAGAGCCGGATATTGGCATGGCTGAAGCTCTCGACGAAGCGCAGGATCAGCACCAGCAGCGGGAATTGCAGCGGCGGAATGCCGATCAGCAGCCCGACCAGCATGAACCAGATGAAGCTGACTCCCTCGTCGA
>DASTAF010000070.1:0-3207 GCA_035713005.1 Acetobacteraceae bacterium | reverse complement strand
ATGCGGGCAAGGCCGATTGCCATGTCCGAATAGCCGGAGAAGTCGAAATAGATCTGCGCGCCATAGGCGAGCAGCGCGACCCATGCCTCGATCAGCGTCAGCCGGTGCCCTGCTGCAGCGGCGGCAAATCCAGGATCGGCGAAGCGTGCGAGGCTGTCGGCCAGAACGATTTTTTTGGCGAGGCCGAGCAGGAAGGTCTCGATCCCTTCCGCAAGTTGGGCAGCATGGATGCGGCCCGGAAGCCGCGCCAGTTGCGGGATGATCTCGCGGGGCCGCACCAGTGGCCCGGCGATAAGATGGGCGAAGAAGCCGATGAAGCAGGCATATTCGAGGAAGCCAGCCTCCGGCGCCTCGCCTCGCCAGGTATCAACCAGATACATCACCTGCTGGAAGGTGAAGAAGCTGATGCCCAGTGGCAGGATGATCCGCCATTCCGGCGCGGAAAGCCCCAGCAGCGGCGCGGCGGTCGCGGCCAGCAGCCCGGCATATTTGAACCATCCTAATAAGCTCAGATTGAGCATAAGTCCGCCCAGCAGCCAGAAGCGCCGGTGGCCGCCCTGCCGGATGCGCCCCGCCAGCAGGTAGTTCGCGATCATCGAGCCGATCAGAAGCGGCAGCAGGATCGGCTTCCACCAGCCATAGAAGAAAAGGCTGCCGAGCAGAAGCACGGTTAAGGCCGCGCGCCCGCCGGCCAGCCAGCCTGCCAAGGCGAAACCTGCCAGGAAACAGGGCAGGAACTCCAGCACGAAAAGCGGCGAATTGAACAGCACGCGCAAGCACTCGCGGAAGTTGCAATTGCATTAAGCAGAATTTAGGAAATTTTGCCAGTGGCTTCCTGAATTGGACCGGGCGGGATTTGTTGGTATAGGCGCGCCGCAATCCGGAAGCGCCGCATGACCGATGACATGAGTTTCAACAAGGCTTTGCTCCCTGCGGGCTTTGCCGATGTTTTGCCGCCCGATGCGGAGATCGAGGGGCGTCTGGTCGCGACCCTGCTCGAAGGCTTCGGCTCCCATGGCTATCAGCAGGTCAAGCCGCCGCTGCTGGAATTCGAGGCCACTTTGCTCACAGGATCAGGCGCGGCGGTGGCCGAGCAGACCTTCCGGCTGATGGACCCGGAAAGTCAGCGCATGATGGGGCTGCGGGCTGATATCACGCCGCAGATCGCCCGCATCGCTTCCACCAGGCTCGCCGAGGCTGCACGCCCCCTGCGCCTTTCCTATTCAGGACAATGCCTGCTCGTGCGCGGCAGCCAGCTTGCGCCGGAGCGGCAGGTCGCGCAGGGGGGAATCGAGCTGATTGGCCCTGATCTGCCGCAGGCGGATGCCGAGATCGTGCTGGTGGCGGTGGCGGCGCTCGCGGCGGTCGGCGTCACCCATATCAGCGTCGATCTGACCATGCCGCCCCTGATCCCGGCACTCATCGCCCATGCAGGACTGAAGCCGGAACAGCAGGGCCATCTCTCTCGTGCGCTGGACCGGAAGGATGCCGCCTGCATCGCGGCCGAGGCTGGCCCCATGGCCAGTCTGCTCCTCGCGCTGCTGAATGCGGCGGGAGCGGCGGATGCGGCGCTGGCGGCGCTCGGCTCGATGGAGCTGCCGGAGGCGGTGCGGCCGATGGCGAGGCGCCTTGCCGACACCGTGGCGGCAATCCGCGCCGTTTATCCGCGCCTGCAACTCACCATCGACCCGGTGGAGTTCCGTGGCTATCGCTACCACACCGGCATCGCGGTCACGATCTTCGCCCTGAACAGCCAAGCGGAACTGGGTCGGGGCGGGCGCTACCTGTGCGATGGTGAGGAGCCGGCCACCGGCATCACCCTCTATCCGGACACGATCAAGGACGTGGCGCCGAAGCCAAGGCTGCGCCCGCGCCTCTTTCTGCCCGCAGGCACGCCGCCCGAGCTTGCCGGGGCCATGCGCGAGCAAGGCTATGCCGCCATGACCGGCTTCATGCCGGCCGCCGATCCCGCCGCCGAGGCAGAGCGTCTGGGCTGCACCCATTTCTGGCGGGACGGCCAGATCATATCGCTGGAAGGAAGCTGAGCCATGACCAATGTCACCATCATCGGCGCGCAATGGGGCGACGAGGGCAAGGGCAAGGTGGTGGACTGGCTCGCCAGCCGGGCCGACATCGTCGTGCGCTTCCAGGGTGGTCATAATGCCGGGCATACGTTGGTGGTCGGCAACCAGACCTACAAGCTCTCCCTGCTGCCATCCGGACTGGTGCGCGGCAAGCTGGGCATCATCGGCAATGGCGTGGTGGTCGATCCGCTGGCCCTGCTCGCGGAAATCGAGCGGGTGCGCGCCCAGGGCCTGGATGTGACGCCGGAATCCTTGCGGATCGCCGACAATGCCCCGCTGATCCTGCCCCTGCACGCGGCGCTGGATCGGGCGCGCGAGACGGCACGCGGCGAGCGGAAGATCGGCACCACCGGGCGCGGCATCGGCCCGGCCTATGAGGACAAGGTGGCGCGGCGGGCGATCCGGCTCTGCGATCTGGCCGAACCCGCGACGCTGGACTGGAAGCTGGACGAGCTGCTGCTCCATCACAACACGCTGCTGAAGGGGCTTGGTGCCGAAATATTTGAAAAACAGCAGCTTATGGATCAGCTCTTAGAACTTGCTCCAAGAATTCTGCCCTTTGCCGAGCCGGTCTGGGAGCGTCTGGCCGAGGCGCGTGCATCCGGCTCGCGCATCCTGTTCGAGGGCGCGCAGGCGGTGATGCTGGATGTCGACCATGGCACTTATCCTTTCGTCACCTCTTCCAACACCGTCGCCGCCACCGCGGCCTCGGGCGGCGGTATAGGGCCGGATGCGGTGGGGCGGGTGTTGGGCATCGCCAAGGCCTATTGCACCCGGGTCGGCGCCGGGCCATTCCCCACCGAACTGCACGACGAGACTGGCAGAACCCTCGGCGAGCGGGGCCATGAGTTCGGCACCGTGACCGGCCGGCCCCGCCGCTGCGGCTGGTTCGACGCGGCCCTGGTACGCCAGGCGGTGAAGGTGGGCGGCATTCAGGGGCTGGCTCTCACCAAGCTGGACGTGCTGGACGGGTTCCGCGAACTGAAGATCGGCACCGGCTACCGGATCGATGGGACGGAATTTCATCATCTGCCCCCCGGCGTCGCGGCGCAGGCAAAGGCGGAGCCGATCTACGAGACGATCGAGGGCTGGTCGGGCTCGACGCGCGGTGCCCGCTCCTGGG
>DASTAF010000069.1:0-9845 GCA_035713005.1 Acetobacteraceae bacterium | reverse complement strand
TCCTCGCCCAGCAGATCCGGCCGGAGGGCCTGCTCCTCGATCATGTGCTTGATCTGCGCGAAAATCCGGCACTCATTGGTCAGCCCGATCTCGGGATGCTGGTTCAGGGTCTCGCACAGGAAGGTGGTGCCGGAACGCGGAGCGCCCACGACGATGAGCGGTTGCGACATGTCTTCATCCTCATCAGTTCCAGCCAAGATGGAATGCGGGGACAGCCCTCGCTAGTCCGTGATTGCCGCCCAAATGTGACAATGTGTAAAAAACAATCAGGCGGTCAGGTCCGCGTCCAGTTAAAGACCGGGAATCACTCAGGACTCAGCCAGGCGATGATGGCCAGCGCATAGGCGAAGGCGCCGGCGCTCCGCTCATGGCAGGGTTACCGTCCGGAAGGGGCCGCACCCGCCCTGCCGCGGCTTGCACGCCAGCCCCTTTGCTGCAAAGACCCGCCCGCAAGCGGCAGAAGATGACAGCAAGGAGAAGCTGATGTCCGAGAAACTGATCGGCGTTCCGGAACCGGATGCCCGGATCGCGCGCAAGGTGGTGATCGCGGCCTTCCTGGGCTGGACGCTGGACGCCTTCGATTTCTTCATCCTGATCTTCACCTTCTCCGCCGTCGCCAAGACATTCCATGTCGGCATCACCGCCGTTACCGTCGCCGTCACGCTGACGCTGGCGATGCGCGCGCTGGGGGCGCTGATCTTCGGCCGGCTGGCCGACCGCTACGGCAGACGGCCGATGCTGATGGTGAACATCATCGCCTTCTCGGTGTTCGAGCTGCTGACCGGCTTCGCCCCCACCCTGACCATCTTCATGATCCTGCGCGCGCTTTACGGCATCGCCATGGGCGGGGAATGGGGCATCGGCTCCTCGCTGGCGATGGAGACCATCCCGGTGCGCTGGCGCGGCTGGGTTTCCGGCCTGCTGCAATCGGGTTATCCGGCGGGGTATTTCCTCGCCACCGTGCTGTTCGGCATCGCCTTCCCCTATGTCGGCTGGCGGGGGATGTTCATCATCGGCGCCTTCCCGGCCCTGCTGGTGCTGTATATCCGGAGTTCGGTGCCGGAAAGCCCGGTCTGGCAGGAGGTGGCGAAGCAGCCGCGCGTGCCGGTTTCCACCGTGCTGCGCCGCCATCTCGGCCTCACCATCTACGCGGTGATCCTGATGATGGCGTTCAACTTCTTCTCGCACGGCTCGCAGGATCTGTATCCGAACGTGTTCCTGGGCGTGCAGCACCATTTCAGCCACGCCACCATCACCACCATCGCCCTGATTTATAATGCCGGGGCGATGATCGGCGGCATCTGCTTCGGCATGCTCTCGCAGAGGATCGGGCGGCGGCTGGCCATCGGCATCGCCGCCGCGCTGGCCCTGCCGATCATCCCGCTCTGGGCCTTCTCCTCGACTCCGCTGATGCTCGGCCTGGGCGCCTTCCTGATGCAGATCTGCGTGCAGGGCGCCTGGGGCATCATCCCGGTGCATCTGAACGAGCTTTCTCCCAAGGAAATCCGCGCCACCTTCCCCGGCTTCGTCTATCAGCTCGGCAACTTCCTCGCCTCCTACAACGCGACGCTGCAGGCCAGCCTCGCCGCGCATCACAACCACGATTACGGCTGGGCGATGGCCTGGGTGGTGGGAATCGTGGCGGTGATCATCGTCGTGCTGATGATCTTCGGGCGCGAGCAGCGCAACATCTCGATGGCGCAGACATAGTAAAAGGGTTCAGGCAGCGCCCTTGCCGCGCAGGAAGGCGAAATCGCAGCCCTGATCGGCCTGCAGCACCGAATCATGATAGAGCTTCGCGTAGCCCCGCTCCGGCGCGGGGCGCGCGGGGGCGGCTTCCCGCCTTGCCAGCTCCGCCTCATCGACCAGCAGGTCGATCCGCCGCGCCTCGACATCGAGCCTGATCCGGTCCCCCGACCGCACCCGCGCCAGCGGCCCGCCGATGGCGGATTCCGGGGTGATGTGCAGCACGATGGTGCCGAAGGCGGTGCCGCTCATGCGGGCATCGGAGATGCGGACCATGTCCTTCACGCCTTGCCGTGCCAGCTTGAGCGGGATCGGCAGATATCCCGCTTCCGGCATGCCGGGCGCGCCCTTCGGCCCGGCATTGCGCAGGACCAGGACATCGTCCGGCGTCACATCGAGATCATCGGCGTCGATCCGCGCCGCCATGTCCTCCACCGAATCGAAGACCAGCACCCGGCCTTCATGCCGCAGCAGCGCCGGAGTGGCGGCGGATTGCTTGATGATCGCGCCGCCGGGGGCGAGATTGCCATGCAGCACCGCCATCGCCCCTTCGGCGCTGATCGGGTTCTCCCGGCTCCTGATGACGGTCTGGCCCGGCACATCCTCCGCCGCCGCGATGGCGTCGCCCAGCCTGCCGACGACCGTCGGAGCGTCGAGGTCGAGATGCCCGGCGATTTCCTTCATCAGCCGGGGCAGGCCGCCGGCATGATGGAAATGCTCCATGTAATGCGCGCCGGAAGGCTTCAGATCGACCAGCACCGGCACTTCCCGGCCCAGCCGGTCGAACTCCCCGTAATCGATGCCCAGGCCGACCCGCCCGGCGATCGCCGCCAGATGGATGATGCCATTGCTGGAGCCGCCGATCGCCTGCAGCACCGCCATGGCGTTGCGGAAGGCGGCGGGGGTGAGCAGATCGCGCGGGCATGGTCCGCCGGACGCCGCCATCCCGGCGGCGCGCGCACCACTTGCCTCGGCGATGCGGCGGCGATCCGCATGGACGGCGGGGCTGGCCGCGCTCATCGGCAAGGATAATCCAAGGGCCTCGGTAACGCAGGCCATGGTGCTGGCGGTGCCCATCACCATGCAGGTGCCGACCGATGGCGCCAGCCGCCCGCTGATCGTCTCGATCTCCGCCGCATCGATATTGCCCGCCCGGTGCATCGCCCAGAGGCGGCGGCAATCGGTGCAGGCGCCCAGCACCTCGCCCTTGTGATGGCCCACCACCATCGGCCCGGTCGGCACCACGATGGCCGGGATATCGGCGCTCGCCGCCGCCATCAGCTGCGCCGGGATGGTCTTGTCGCAGCCGCCGATCAGCACCACCGCATCCATAGGCTGGGCGCGGATCATCTCCTCGGTATCCATTGCCATCAGGTTGCGGAGGAACATTGAGGTGGGATGGGCGAAACTCTCGTGGATGCTGATGGTAGGAAACACCATCGGCAAGCCGCCCGCCAGCATCACCCCGCGCTTCACCGCCTCGATCAGCTCCGGCACGTTGCCGTGGCAGGGGTTGAAGTCGCTATGGGTGTTGGTGATGCCGATGATCGGGCGGCCAAGCGCGTCATCCGAATAGCCGGCGGCCTTGATGAAGGCCTTGCGCAGGAACAGCGAGAAGCCCGCATCGCCATAGCTGGTCAGCCCCTTGCGGAAGCCTTTGGATTCAGACATCGGCGCGCCGATCATGCCTCGCCAGGCGTTGCAGCAGGAAATCCACCTCCGCCTTCGCCTTCGCCGAAAGCCGCGCTCCCGGCTTGCGCTGCGCGTCCGAGGCGATGGCGCCACGGCGCATCAGCACGTATTTCCGCACCGCCAGCCCCAGGCCCTGCTGCTGCTCGTAGCGGATCAGGGGCAGATGCGCGTCGAACAGATCATGCGCCTCGGCGCGGCGGCCGGCGGCGGCATGGCTCACCACCTCCACCAGCATGTCCGGGAAGGCATAGCCGGTCATCGCCCCATCGGCGCCGCGTTCCATCTCGAAGTCGAGAAACAATCCGCCATTGCCGCAGAGGATGGGAATCCGGCGCATGCTGCCCTCGGCCTCGAAGCCGCGCAGGGCGGAGATTTTCTCCAATCCCGGCCAGTCCTCGTGCTTGAGCATGACGCAGGAGGGGTTGTCCTGCACGATCCGGCGGATGACCTTCGGCGTCATGACGACGTTCAGGGTCAGCGGGTAGTCCTGGAGGACGAAGGGGATGTCGGCGCCGATGCTTTCCGCCGCATCGGCGAAATAGCCGGCGATCTGGTCGTCGGTGCGGAGATTGTTCGGCGGCGCGATCATGACGCCGGCGGCGCCCGCATCCATCGAGGCGCGGGCGAGCGCGCGCATGGCGGCGAAACCGGGAGCGGAGACGCCGACCGCCACCGGAACGCGGGAGGCGCGCTTCACCACCCGCCGGACCACGGCGATGGATTCCTCCGCATCGAGCTTGGGCGCCTCGCCCATGATGCCGAGAATGGTCAGCCCCGTCGCACCGCAGCCGAGGTAGAAATCGGTGAGCCGGTCGAGACTGTCGAAATCCAGCGCGCCATCCTCGCGGAACGGGGTGGCGCCGATCGGATAGACCCCGCTTGCCTCAGCGAGCGACATCGCGCCGCTTCATCTCGGCTTCATAGCGCGCGCGGGTCTCGGCGTTCATCGGATAGAGGCCGGGGAGCTGCGCCCCATCCTCCACCTGGTCCATGATCCAGGTCTCGGTGCGCTCCTGCTCCGCCGCCTCGGTCAGCACGGTATCCAGCAGCTTCTGCGGGATCACCACCGCGCCGTCCTGGTCGGCGACGATCACGTCGTCCGGGAATATGGCGACGCCGCCGCAGCCAATCGGCTCCTGCCAGCCGACGAAGGTGAGGCCGGCCACCGAGGGCGGCGCCGCCGCGCCCTGGCACCAGACCGGCAAGCCGGTGCCGAGCACGCCCTCGCGGTCGCGCATCACCCCGTCGGTCACCAGCGCGGTCACGCCGCGCCGCTTCATCCGCGCGCAGAGAATATCGCCGAACACGCCCGCATGGGTCACGCCCATGGCGTCGATCACCGCGATGCAGCCTTCCGGCATCGCCTCGATGGCGGCGCGGGTGGAAATGGGCGAGGCCCAGGAGGCAGGGGTGGCCAGGTCCTCGCGCGCCGGAACGAAGCGCAGGGTGAAGGCGCGGCCCACCAGCCGCCGCTGGCCGGGGCTGAAGGGCGCGGTGCCGCGTATCCACACATTGCGCAGCCCGTGCTTGAGCAGCACGGTGGTGATCGTCGCGGTGGAAATCATTTCGAGCGTGTTGAGGCTGGGCGCGGTATCGGACATGGAGATTCCTCGAAAAAGCCGGTCGGGCGTCAGATGCTGGGGATCAGGCCGCCATCGACCCTGATCGTCGAGCCGGTTATATAGCCGGCGCGGGTGCTGGCAAGGAAGGCGACGGTGTCGCCATATTCGGCAGGGTCGCCATAGCGCCCGGCCGGAATGCCGTTGCGGCTCTCGCGCTCCACCTCCTCCACCGGCCTGCCCTCGCGCTTCGCCCGCTGCTCGTCGAGGAAGCTCAGGCGGTCGGTCGCGATCCGCCCCGGCAGGATGATGTTGACGGTGACCCCCTCGCCCGCCACCTCGCGCGCCAGCGTCTTCGACCAGCCGACCAGCGAGAGGCGCAGCGCGTTGGACATCGCGAGATTGGGGATGGGCGCGACGATGCCCGACGAGGTGCTGGTGATGATCCGCCCCCAGCGGCGGCTTCGCATGCCGGGCAGCACCCGGTCGGTGATGGCGATGACGGAGAGCACCAGCGCCTCGAAATTCTTCAGCCATAATTCGGGCGGCTGACCGGCGGCGGGGGTGGGCGGCGGCCCGCCGGTATTGTTGACCAGGATATCCACCGGCCCGAGCGCCGCTTCCACCTGCGCGACGCGCGGCTCGATCAGGCTCCGGTCGCTGAGGTCCCATTCCAGGGCCAGCCCCCTGCCCTTGCCGCCGAGTTCCCCCTCGATCCGGGCCAGCTTCTCCTTGTTCCTTCCGGCGACCGCCACCTTCGCCCCCTCGCCCGCGAGCGAGAGCGCGATGGCACGGCCAAGTCCGGCGGTGCCGCCCAGAACCAGCGCGGTCTTGCCGTTCAATCCCAGATCCATTTCCGATTCCCCGTTTCTAGTGGCCGCCCGCGCCCATCAGCGCGCCGCGGAAACTGTCATCCCTGAGCAGGCTCTCGCTGGTGTCGGCGCGGATGACGCGCCCCGTTTCCAGCAGATAGGCCCGGTGCGCGATGCGCAGGCTCAGCGACACGTTCTGCTCGACCAGGAGGATGGTGACCCCCTCCTCGTTGATGTTCTTGATGGTCTGGAACACCTGCTTGACGATCACCGGGGCGAGGCCGAGCGAAGGCTCGTCGAGCATCAGGATGCGCGGCCCGGCCATCAGCCCGCGCCCGATCGCCAGCATCTGCTGCTGCCCGCCGCTGAGCGACCAGCCGAGCTGGGTGTAGAGGCGCTTGAGGTCAGGGAATATCTCCAGCACCCGCTCGATTCCCCGCTCGGTCTCCGCGCGGCTGACCTTCCGGTTGGAGGTGCCCATGATCAGGTTCTCCCGCACCGTCAGCCCGGGAAAAACATGCCGCCCCTCCGGCACATGCACGATCCGCCGGCGGACGATGGCCTCCGGCGAAAGCCGGTCGATCCGGTCGCCCTCGAAGGTGATGCTTCCTTTTGTGGGGTGCAGCAGGCCGGAAATGGTCTTGAGGGTGGTGGACTTGCCGGCACCGTTGACGCCGAGCAGCACCACGATCTCGCCCTGGTTCACCTCCACGCTGATATCGTGGAGCGCGACGACCTGCCCATAGCGGGATTCGATGTGATCGACCTTAAGCATAGGCGGCATCGTCCCCGAGATAGGCCTTGATCACCTCCGGGTCGGACAGGACCTTCTGCACCGAACCCTCGCTGATCTTCTGGCCGAAATCCATCACATAGGCGCGGGTGGCGACGCTGGAGACGAAGGACATGTCGTGCTCGATCAGCAGGACGGTGAGGCCGAGATCGTGAATCCGGTAGAGAATCTCCGAGAGCGCCTCGGTCTCCTCCCGGTTCATCCCCGCCGCCGGCTCGTCGAGCAAAAGCAGTTCCGGCTCGCAGACGATGGCGCGGGCAATCTCGACGATGCGCTGCTGTCCGTAGGGCAGATTCTTCGCCTTCTCGTCGAATCTGGTGAAGCCGAGCAGTTCCAGCGTCTTTCTTGCCTGCTCGCGCGCCAGGCGCTCTTCCTGATAGCCGCGCGGGCGGGAGAACAAAGCGCCCGCCAGCCCGACTTTGCCCTTCGGAAAATAGCCGATCACCACGTTCTCCAGCGCCGTCAGCTCCGGGAACAGGCGGATGTTCTGGAAGGTGCGGGAAATGCCGAGCCGGTTGATCCGGTTGGGGCTGCGGTTGGCGATGTTGGCGCCCTTGTAGAGAATCTCGCCCTTGGTCGCGCTGTAGATGCCGCTCAGCACGTTCAGCACGGTGGTCTTGCCCGAGCCGTTCGGGCCGATCAGCACGGCGATGTCGCCCTTGCAGATGGTGAAATCCACCCCGTTGACGGCCTTGACGCCGCCGAAATGCTTGTGCAGCCCTTTCACCTGCAGGACCAGCTCGTTGCTCGCCTGCGGCCTGCGCTTGCGGTGCTCCGGCAGGGTGGCGACCGGAACCACCGTTCCCGCCGGCCCCCGCTTCCAGACGAGCCCGAGCAGGGCGTCGAGGATGCGGAGCAGCATGCCGTACAGCCCCTCCGGCATGAACAGGATGACGATCACCACCAGCAGGCCATAGACCGCGATGTAATAGGCGTGCAGGAAGCGCAGCACTTCCGGCAGGAAGGTGATCAGCGCCGCCCCCAGCGTGGTGCCGATGATCGATTCCTGCCCGCCCACCAGCACCATCGCGAAGAAGGAGACGGACTGGTTGAAGCTGTACACGTTAGGGCTGATGTAGAGCGAGCCGGAGGCATAGAGGATGCCGCCCAGCGCGCCCAGCCCGGCGGAGATGGTGAAGGCCAGGGTTTTCGCGTGGAACACGCTGATCCCCGCCGCCGAGGCGGCGATCTCGTCCTCGCGCAGCGCCAGCAGGGCGCTGCCGACACGCGAATGGCGCACCCGGTACACGATGTAGGAGGCGAGCACGAGGAAGCCCAGGCTCAGCCAGTAGAAGGCATGGTCGCTGACGAAATCGAAGCCGAACAGAACCGGACGGGGGATGTTGGAAATCCCGTCCGCGCCGCCGGTGAACGAGCTCCAGTTGTTCAGCACCAGCTCGACGATGATCTGGAACCCGATGGTGACGAGGGCGAGATAATGGCTGGCCAGCCTGAGCGAGATGACGCCGAGGATGAAGCCGAAGGCGACCGTCACCACCAGGGAGAGGATGAAGGCCTCCCAGTAATACTGGTGGTACTTCACCGCCAGTATGGCGAACACGTAGGAGCCGATGCCGAAGAAGGCCGCCTGCGCCAAGGAAACCTGGCCCGAATAGCCGAGCAGCACGGTCAGCCCCAGCGCCGCCACCGCGTAGGAGACGGAAAGGATCATCAGCGTCAGGTAATATGAGCCCAGCCTGCCGCCCGGCAGCAGGAAGGGGATGATCGCCAGGATCAGCGGAAAGGGCAGAAACTTGAGGGCCTGCTTGATCATGCCGCTATACTTTCTGCGAGACTTTTTCGCCGAACAGGCCGTAGGGGCGGAAGATCAGGAACAGGATCAGGACGATGAAGGGAAAGGCATCCCGGTACGAGCCCGAGATGTAGGTCGCCCCGAAGGTCTCGATCAGCCCGATGGCCAGCCCGCCGATGATCGAGCCCTTGATGCTGCCGAACCCGCCGACGATGGCGGCAGCGAAGGCCTTCAGCGCGATGGTCGAGCCCATGGCCGCGGTGACGGTATAGACCGGCGCGATCAGCACCCCGGCCAGACCGCCGAGCCCGGTGCTGATGGCGAAGATCAGCGCCGCCATCCAGCCGGTGCGGATGCCCATCAGCCGCGCCGTGTCGGTATCCTGGGCGGTGGCCTGCATCTGCTTGCCGAGCTTGGTCCGCTCCAGGAACCAGTTGAGCAGCGCCACCATGAAGGCGGTGATGGCGATGATCACCAGATATTGCGGATAGACGTAGACGCCGTCGATATTCACCGACTGGGTCTTGAATATCGCCGGAAGCTGGTACGGAATCGGCCCGTAGATGATCAGGAATATCTGCTCCAGGAAAACCGAGGCGCCGACCGTCGCGATCATCACCGGCAGGAAGTTGCGCGGCCGGTTGCGCACCGGCTGATAGAGCAGCAGCTGGAACAGCGCCCCGCAGATGCCGGTTCCCACCATGCTGATGATGATGGCCAGCCACCAGGGCAGATGCGCGACCAGGACGAGCGTCACCATGAAATAGGCGCCGATCATCGCGAAATCGCCCTGGGCGAAGTTCACCACGTTCACCGAGGTGTAGATCAGCACGAAGCCCAGCGCCACCAGCGCGTAGATGCTGCCGACCGCGAGCCCCGCGATCAGCAGCTGCACGATCTCAACCAGCAAGGCGGCGCCTCCCCCGGCCGGCCATGCCCTTTTCCATCAATGCGGCTTCGGGAAGCTGTCGTACTTCACCAGATGCACCTTGCCGCCGGTGATCTTCACCACCGAATAGCCGTGCAGCCCGTCGCCGTTCTTGTCGAAGTCGTAGGTGCCCTCGACGCCCTTGTAGCCCTGAACGTCGCGGATGCCGCGCTGGATGGCGGAACCCGAGGTGCCGTCCTTCGCCGCCACCTTGGCGAAAACATTGATCGCGTCATAGACCCAGCCGCCGAACAGGTCCGGGGCGCTGTGATACTTGGCCTCGTATTTCTTCGAATAGGCCTTGGCCGCGGCATTGCCGTCGGCGACGAAGTCCGAGACGCCATAGGTGCCGTTCACCGCGTCGCCGGCCAGCTTCAGGCAGACGGCGGTGGCGATGGAGGGCGAGCCCATGACCTTCAGCTTCAGCCCGAGCTGGCGGAACTGCTTCAGCATCTGCGCCTCGTCCTCGGAATTGGTCATGTAGGTTTCCATCGTGTCCGCGCCGGAGCTTTTGATCTTCTCCAGGAAGGAGGTGTAGTCGCGCGTCGCGGTGGTGTAGCCC
>DASTAF010000068.1:0-5006 GCA_035713005.1 Acetobacteraceae bacterium | reverse complement strand
TGCTGGCGGAATTTTTCCGCAAAATACTTCCACGAGATCATCCGCAGCCAACCCAGTCAGATATTCGAAGTATCGGGTTCCTTTGCAATGCGTGGCCAATAACCGGCCCGTGAATGAACGCTTTGAAACTTCTCGTTCAGTTGTTGCGTCATGAAAAGAGCGGCGGTTCACTTGAAGAAGATGAACGGAGAAGAGGGAGAGTGCCGTCGCAAAAGGCGGTCTCTAACAGCCCGGCACCAGCATCTCCAAAAGCCGCAGAATAAATATTATGGAAAGAAAGAAGGCCGAGGACGTCAGGCAAGGCGTCCTCGGCCTTAGAATGCCGTCAACGGCGCATCATGTAGCCTAAGGCGAAAATCGCTGCCCCCGCGACCATCAAAGCCATGAACGGCCGGTCCTTGATGGTTTCGGCAAGCTGGGTACCGAGTTCGCGCGCCTCATCCGCCATATCCCCGAAATTCTGCTGGGCCTTGCCCATGTACTCGTTGGCCTTGCCCTTCATCTGGGTGCTGGTATCGCCGACGAAGCCACCGGCCGCGTCCTGCGCCTTGCCGGCCCATTCCCGCGCCGTGCCTTCAACCTTATTCTCATCCATGGGAAACCTCCTTCATCTTGAATCAAGCTGCCAATTTACATGACCTTCCAATCGTTACGTTCCAAGAGAAATCCTGTTCCTGTCGGTGATTTAATCACTGGCACCGTCATCCGGCGCGGCGAAGCTCCAGCTCCAGCCATTGCTCCTCGGCCCGGTCCAGTGCCGCCGGAGCCTCGGCCAGCACGGTGGTGATCCGGCTGAATTTCTCCGCATCCCGGCTGAACAGATCGGCATCAGCCAAAGCCTGCTGATGCGTCGTGATTCCCGCCTGCAGCCGTTCGATCTCTGCCGTAAGCTGCTCCAGCCGGTGCTTGTCCTTGAAGGAAAATTTTGGCTTTTCCGCAGCCGCGGCAGGTTCCCGAATCGATGCCGCCGCTCTGGCCGGAGCCGGACTCCGCCGCGCAGGAATCCTGCTGCCGGGCTGGGCGAGCATGTCGCTGTAACCTCCGGCATATTCTATCCATCTGCCATCGCCCTCGGCGGCAATGGTAGAAGTCGCCACCCGGTCCAGGAAGTCACGGTCATGGCTGACCAGCAGGATGGTCCCGGGATAATCGGCCAGCATTTCCTGCAGCAGATCGAGCGTTTCCAGGTCGAGATCATTGGTCGGCTCGTCCAGCACCAGCAGGTTAGAGGGCTTGGCCAGCGCCGCCGCCAGCAGCAACCGCCCTCGCTCGCCGCCCGAAAGCGTGCCTACCGGAGTGCGCGCCTGCTCGGGCCGGAACAGGAAGTCCTTCATGTAGCCAATCACGTGGCGCTGATTCTCGCCCACCTGCACCATGTCGGACTTGCCGCCGGTCAGCGTATCCGCCAGCGTCTTCGCCGGGTTGAGGCTGGCCCTGGTCTGATCGAAAGTGATAAGCGCGAGATTGGTGCCGAGTTTGATCTCGCCGGAATCCGGCGAAAGAGTGCCGGTGAGCAGGTTCAACAGCGTGGTTTTCCCTGCCCCGTTCGGTCCGATGATGCCGAGCCGGTCGCCCCTGAGGATCCGGGTGGTCAGATCGCGCACTATTACCCGCTCTCCATAAGCCTTGCTGACCGATTTCGCCGTGATGACCAGCTTTCCGGAAATTCCCGCCTCGCTCGCCTCGATGCGCAGGCCCGCATCCGGCCTCCGCTCCTCGCGCCTTCGCTGCCGCAGCGCCGCAAGCTCGGAAACCCGGCGGACATTGCGCTTGCGCCTCGCGGTGACGCCATAGCGCATCCAATCCTCCTCGCGGGCGATCTGCCGGCCGAGCTTGTGATGCTCCCGCTCCTCCTGTTCCAGCACCTCGTCCCGCCAGCTTTCAAAATAGGCGAAACCCCGGTCCAGCCGCCTCGTCCGCCCGCCATCCAGCCAGACGATGCTGCGGGAGACGCGCTCCAGCAACCGCCGGTCATGGCTGATCAGCACGATGGCGGCCCGGGAAGTCCGCAGCGCCGATTCCAGCCATTCGATGGCCGGCAGGTCGAGATGGTTGGTAGGCTCGTCGAGCAGGAGCAGATCGGGATCGGCGGCCAGCACCCGCGCCAGCGCCGCCCGGCGCACTTCTCCGCCCGAAAGCGAGGCGGGATCCTCCGCCCCTGTCAGTCCGAGTTGGTCCAGGAAGTTGCGCGCCTGATGCCCTGCATCGCCCGGATCGAGCCCCGCCTCGACATAATCGAGAACCGTGGGAAAACCCGCAAGATCAGGCTCCTGCGGCAGATAGCGTACTGTCGTGCCTGGTTGAAGGAAGCGGGTTCCGGAATCCGGCTCGATCATGCCGGCGGCGATCTTCAACAAAGTGGACTTGCCGGAGCCATTGCGGCCGACCAGGCAGATATGCTCGCCCGGCGCGACGCCGATCTCCGCGCCGCCGAGCAGCGGAGCGGAGCCAAGGGAAAGCCGGATGTCTTGCAAAAGCAGGGATGGAGAAGCCATGGCTGCGTTGTGGCGGCGCGCCATGGCGAAGACAAGCCATGGCCGCTATATTCCCCCTCCTCGCCCGATCGCCACGGGCCACAGGACGGACTGGAAATGCTGCGGATTACCGACATCAAATTGCCGCTCGATCACGAGCCTGAGGCGCTGCGCGCCGCCATCCTCTCAATGCTTGCCATAGAGGATGCGCAACTGATTGAATTCAAGGTATTCCGGCGTGCGGTGGATGCACGGCGCAAGGGTGCCATCGCGCTGATCTACACCATCGACGCCGAAGTGGAACAGGAAGCGGCGGTCCTGGCCCGGCATCGGAGCAACGCGCATGTCAGGCCCAGGCCAGACATGGAATACCGGCTCATCCGCCGCGCCCGCCCGGACGGCAGGCGCCCCATCGTCATCGGCACCGGCCCTTGCGGGCTGTTCGCTGGCCTCATCCTAGCCCAGGGCGGGTTCCGGCCGATCATCCTGGAGCGCGGCAAGCAGGTCAGGGAGCGGACGAAGGATACCTGGGGCCTGTGGCGGCGTGGCGTCCTGCAGCCGGAATCCAACGTCCAGTTCGGCGAGGGCGGCGCCGGCACCTTCTCCGACGGCAAGCTCTACAGCCAGATCAGCGACCCCAACCACTGGGGCCGCAAGGTGCTGACCGAGTTCGTCAAGGCCGGGGCGCCCGAGGAAATCCTCTACATCGCCAAGCCTCATATCGGCACCTTCCGCCTGGTGACCATGGTGGAGAGCCTGCGCGCTACCATTGAGGACCTCGGCGGAGAGTACCGGTTCGGTTCGAAGGCGATCGATCTCGACATCGACGAGGCGCGGCAGATACGGGGTGTGGTGCTGGAGAGCGGCGAGCATATTCCCGCCGATCACGTGGTGCTGGCTCTCGGCCATAGCGCGCGGGACAGTTTCGCCATGCTCCACGCGCGCGGGGTCCATATCGAGCCGAAGCCCTTCTCGGTGGGCTTCCGCATCGAGCATCCGCAATCGGTAATCGACCGTGCCCGCTTCGGGACGCAGGCGGGCCACAGGATCCTGGGTGCCGCCGATTACAAGCTGGTGCACCATGCCTCCAACGGGCGCGCCGTTTACAGCTTCTGCATGTGTCCTGGCGGCACGGTAGTCGCCGCCACCTCGGAGCCAGAGCGGGTGGTGACCAACGGCATGAGCCAGTATTCGCGCAACGAGCGCAACGCCAATGCGGGGATCGTGGTCGGCATCACGCCGGCTGATTATCCGGATGGACCGCTGGCCGGAATCGTCTTCCAGCGGCAATGGGAAAGTCGCGCCTTCAGCGCGGGCGGCGGCACCTATCATGCACCGGGCCAGTTGCTGGGCGATTTTCTGGCCGGCCGTGCCTCCACCGGCTTCGGCGGCGTCATTCCCTCCTACCGCCCCGGCGTGCATCTGACCGATCTTTCGGATTGCCTGCCCGATTACGCCATCACCGCGATCAGGGAGGCCCTGCCCGCCTTCGCCAGGCAAATTCCAGGTTACGGCATGGAGGATGCGGTGCTGACCGGGGTGGAAACCCGAACCTCCTCTCCCGTCCGCATCACCCGCGGCGCGGACTGCCAGAGCCTGAACACGAAGGGGCTGTTCCCCGCCGGCGAGGGTGCCGGCTATGCGGGCGGCATCCTTTCCGCAGGCGTGGACGGCATAAGAGTGGCCGAGGCGGTGGCTCGGGCGTATTAATCGGAGGCAGAAGCGCCGGCGATCTGCGGGATCGGGACCTCGGCTCGGAGGAATGGCCGGGTTTCCATCTCAGTGGCGATGAAATCCATGATCGCCCGGGTGCGGGCGGCAATATAGCGGCGGGATGGCAGAATGGCATGTACCTTCAGCCGCTCCGGCTCGTAGCGGTCCAGCACCGGAACCAGGCGTCCGGCGGCCACATCGTCGAAAATCGTCAGGCGCGGCAGCAGGGCGATCCCCAGCCCGGCGCGGGCAGCCCGGCGCACCGCCTCGCTGTTATCGACATGGAACTTACCGCGTACGGTGATAGTAACCGCCCCGTCCGGCCCGTCCACCGGGCAGTTGAAGCGCCAGTCACGATCACTGCCGGGGCGCGAATAGACGATGCATTCATGCTCGACGAGTTCGCGTGGATGCGCCGGCTGGCCGTGCCGCGCGAGATATTGCGGCGCCGCCACCAGCATCGAGGCGGAGGTGCCGATCACCCGCGTCACCAGGCTCGCCTGGGTCGCCTGGACGATGCTGATCACCAGATCGAGTCCCTCCTCCACCAGATCGAAAGGCCCGTCGCGCATCCGCACGTCGAGGCACACTTCGGGATAGTGCTCGAAGAATTCCGGCAGCCGCCCGGCGAGATACATCCCGAGAGCGGTGGGAAGGCCAATGCGGACGGTTCCGGCCGGCGAGGATCTGGCGCGGGTCACGCTGGCGGTCGCCGCCTCGATCGCCTCGATCGCCGCGCGGGCATTCTCCAGGAAGATCTGCCCGTCCTCGGTCAGCGCGAGGCGGCGGGTGGTGCGCTGGATCAGGCGGACGCCAAGC
>DASTAF010000067.1:0-2871 GCA_035713005.1 Acetobacteraceae bacterium | reverse complement strand
GATCATCAGGGTGCCGGGGACGGGCCAGGACATTGTGGGGGCGTGGAAGCCGTAATCCTGCAGGCGCTTGGCGATGTCCTCGACCTCGATGCCGGAGTCGGGTTTGAAGCCCCGGCAGTCGATGATGCATTCATGGGCGACCATGGATCGGGCGCCGCGATAGAGGATCGGGTAATGCGGGGCGAGGCGCGCGGCGATGTAGTTCGCGTTCAGGATGGCGGTTTCGGTGGCGCGCTTCAGGCCGTCAGCACCCATCATGCGGATATAGGCGTAGGGGATGGGCAGGATCATGGCACTGCCGAAGGGGGCGGCGGAGACCGGGCCGAAGCCGGTGGCCGGGCCGGCATCGGCGCGCAGCGGATGGTTGGGCAGGAAGGGGGCGAGATGGGTGGCGACGCCGATGGGGCCGATGCCCGGTCCGCCGCCGCCATGGGGGATGCAGAAGGTTTTGTGCAGGTTGAGATGGCAGACATCGGCGCCGATGGCGGCCGGGCTGGTGAGGCCGATCTGCGCGTTCATGTTGGCGCCGTCCATATAGACCTGGCCGCCGGCATCGTGCACGGCGGCGCAAATCTCGCGGACGGTTTCCTCGAACACGCCATGGGTGGAGGGATAGGTGATCATCAGCGCGGCGAGGTTTTCCCGATGGGTGGCGATTTTCGCGTGCAGATCGGCGAGATCGACATTGCCGGAGCGGTCGCAGCCGACCACCACGACGCGGTATCCCGCCATCGCCGCCGAGGCGGGGTTGGTGCCATGGGCGGAGGCGGGGATGAGGCAGATGTCGCGATGGGCCTGGCCGCGGGATTCATGGAAGGCGCGGATGGCGAGCAGCCCGGCATATTCGCCCTGGGCGCCGGAATTGGGCTGGAGCGAGATGGCGGCGAAGCCGGTGATGGTTTCGAGGAAATCGCCGAGGCGGGTGATGAGTTCCGCGTAGCCTTGCGTCTGGTCGGGCGGGGCGAAGGGATGGATGTTGGCGAAGCCGGGCCAGGTGATGGGGATCATCTCGGCGCTGGCGTTCAGCTTCATGGTGCAGGAGCCGAGGGGGATCATGCTGCGGTTGAGGGCGATGTCCTTGTCTTCCAGGCGCTTGAGGTAGCGCAGCATGGCGTGCTCGGCGCGATGGGCGTGGAAGACGGCATCGCCCATGAAGAGGCTGGACCGGGCGAGGGCGGGGGGGATGGAGTCGCGCGCGGCGGTGAGTTCGCCGCCGAACAGGGCGGCGAGGGTGGCGAGCTCCTCGCGCGTCACTGTCTCATCCAGGGCGATGGCGATGCCGGTGGCATCGACGCGGCGGAGGTTGAAGCCGGCGGCGAGGGCTTTTTCCATCAGCGCCTCGGCGCGGCCGCCAGTTTCGATGGTGATGGTGTCGAAGAAGTGCTGGTGACGGAGGGTTAGTCCGCAGGCGCGCACGGCATCGGCCAGCAGGCGGGCTTGCAGGTTGATCCGGCGGGCGATGCGGGCGAGGCCTTCCGGCCCGTGCCAGACGCCGTAGAAGCCGGCGATGACGGCGAGCAGCACCTGGGCGGTGCAGATGTTGGAGGTGGCCTTTTCGCGGCGGATATGCTGCTCGCGCGTCTGCAGGGCGAGGCGCAGGGCGGGCGCGCCGGAGGCATCGATGGAGACGCCGACGAGGCGGCCCGGCATCTGGCGCTTGAAGGCGTCGCGGGTGGCGAAATAGCCGGCATGGGGGCCGCCGAAGCCCATCGGCACGCCGAAGCGCTGGGCGGAGCCGACCACGATGTCGGCGCCCATCTCGCCGGGGGGCTTCAGCAGGGCGAGGGAGAGCGGATCGGCGGCGGCGATGGCGAGCGCGCCGGCCTCGTGCGCGGCGGCGATCTCGGCGGTGAGGTCGCGGATGGCGCCGGTGGTGCCGGGATATTGCAGGAGGACGGCGAAGGGTTTTGCGGCGAGGATGGCATCGGTGTCGCCGGGGTCGAAATCGAGCAGGGTGAGGCCGAGCGGCCAGGCGCGGGTGGCGATGACGGCGCGGGTCTGCGGGTGCACGTCGCGGGCGATGGCGATGGCGTCGCCCCGGTTCTTCGAGATGCCGCGCGCCATGGCGATGGCTTCCGCCGCGGCGGTGGCTTCGTCGAGCAGGGAGGCGTTGGCGATCTCCATGCCGGTGAGGCCGGCGATCATGGTCTGGAAGTTGATCAGCGCCTCCAGCCGGCCCTGGGCGATCTCCGCCTGATAGGGGGTGTAGGCGGTGTACCAGCCGGGATTTTCCAGCACGTTGCGGAGGATGACCGGCGGGGTGATCGTGCCGGAATAGCCTTGGCCGATCAGCGAGCGCCTGACCTGGTTCTTCGCGGCGAAGCCAGCGAGTTCGGCGAGCAGGGCGGCCTCGTCGATGGGCGGGGGCAGGTTCATCGCATCGTCGCGCCGGATCGAGCCGGGGACGGTGCGGGAGATCATTTCCTCCAGCGAGGCGGCGCCGATGGCGGCGAGCATGGCGGCGGTCTCGGCCTCGTCCGGGCCGATATGGCGGGCGATGAAGCCGTCCCGGGCTTCGAGGGCGGCAAGCTCGGCGAGGGCGTCCATCACAGCGTCTCCAGCAGGGATTTATAGGCGGCCTCGTCCAGCAGCACATCGAAGGAGGCGGCATCGTCGAGGCGCAGCCGGAAGAACCAGGCATCGGATTCCGCCGCGCGGTTGATCAGGGCGGGATCGTCGGCGAGCGCCGGGTTGGATTCGGTGACGGTGCCGGCGAGCGGGGCATAGACGTCGGATGCCGCCTTGACGCTCTCCACCACCGCGCAGGCCTCCTCGGCATCGACGTGGCGGGAGGCTTCCGGCAGCTCGACGAAGACGATGTCGCCCAGCGCCGATTGGGCGTGGTCGGTGATGCCGATGGTGGCGATGCCG
>DASTAF010000066.1:0-4610 GCA_035713005.1 Acetobacteraceae bacterium | reverse complement strand
CTGGCGCTGGAGCTGGTTCGGGTGACGGAGGCGGCGGCGCTTGCCGCCTCGCGCTGGATCGGCCGCGGCGACAAGAACGGCGCCGATGGCGCGGCCGTCGAGGCGATGCGCAAGACCTTCGACAGTGTCGCGATCAGCGGCACGGTGGTGATCGGCGAGGGCGAGATGGACGAGGCGCCGATGCTCTATATCGGCGAGAAGGTCGGCATGGGCGGCACGCCTATGGATATCGCCGTCGATCCGCTGGAGGGCACCACCATCGCCGCCAAGGGCGCGGCCAATGCCATCGCCGTGGTGGCGCTCGCCGAGGAGGGCGGCTTCCTGCACGCGCCGGACATCTACATGCAGAAGATCGCCGTGGGCGGCGGCCTGCCGGATGGGGTGGTGCATATCGATGCGCCGGTCGCCGAGAACCTGCGCAACCTGGCGCGGGCGAAGAAGCGCGACATCGCGGACATCATGGTCTGCACGCTGGAGCGCGAACGCCACGCCGAGCTGATCGCCAAGTGCCGCGAGGCGGGCGCCCGCATCACCCTGATCGGGGATGGCGATGTGGCCGGCGTGATCGCGACCGCGCAGCCAGAGAGCGGGATCGACATCTTCATGGGCTCGGGCGGCGCGCCGGAAGGCGTGCTGGCGGCGGCGGCGCTGCGCTGCATCGGCGGGCAGATGCAGGGACGCCTGCTCTACGAGGACGAGACGCAGAAGGCGCGGGCGCGGGAGATGGGCGTCTCCGATCACAGCCGCGTCTATGATGTCGCCGAGATGGCGAAGGGCAATGTGCTGTTCGCGGCCACCGGGGTCACCAGCGGCCCGATGCTGCGCGGGGTGCGCCGCTTCGGCTCCGGCGCCATCACCCATTCCATGGTCATGCGCAGCAAGTCCGGCACGGTGCGCTATATCGAGGCGCACCATAATTTCGAGACAAAGACCTGGACGCCTTCATGAATGAAGCCGGAGCCGCGCTGGGGGTAGAAAGCAGCCTGAGCGGGCGCCGCTGGGTGTGGCGCGAGGCCGAGGCGCGGACCGGCGCGGCCATCGCGGAACGGCTGGCGGTTCCCGAATTGATCGGCCGGCTACTTGCCGCGCGCGGCGTTCACCAGGATCACGCGGGGGATTTCCTCGACCCCACCCTGCGCGCCTTCCTGCCGGACCCCTCGACGCTGATCGACATGGATGCCGCCGCGGAACGCATCGCCGATGCGGTGACGCGCGGGGAAATGGTGGCGATCTTCGGCGATTACGATGTCGATGGCGCGTGCAGCGGGGCACTGATGGCGCATGCGCTGCGCCGGTTCGGCCTCGATGTCATCAATTATGTGCCCGACCGGATGCGCGAAGGCTATGGCCCCAATGCTCCGGCCTTGTCGGAACTGGCCCGGCGCGGCGCCAGGCTGATCATCTGTGTCGATTGCGGAACGGCGGCGCATGACCATTTCCAGGCCTTCGGCGATGCGGCGGATGTGGTCGTGCTCGACCATCACAAGTCCGAGGGGCCGCCGCCCCGCCTGATCGCCACGGTGAACCCGAACCGGCTGGACTGCCGCTCCGGACTCACCACCATCTGCGCGGCGGCGGTGGCCTTCCTCACCATGGTGGCGGTGCATCGCATCCTGCGCAGGCGGGGCTTTTTCGCTGCCTCCCGCGAACCGGACCTGCTCGGCCTGCTCGACCTGGTGGCGCTGGCGACGATCTGCGACGTGATGCCGCTGACCGGGCTGAACCGGGCGCTGGTGACGCAGGGCCTGAAGGTGATGGCGCGGCGCGACCGGCCTGGCATCGCGGCGCTGCTGGAAGTCGCCAAGATTACCGAGGCGCCGAGCGCGATGAATTGCGGCTTCGGGCTTGGCCCGCGCATCAATGCCGCCGGGCGGATCGCCGAGGCGGAGCTGGGCCTGCGCCTGCTGCTGGCCGAGGATGCCGACACGGCGGGACAGCTCGCCCGCCAGCTCGACGAGGTGAACCGCCAGCGCCAGGCTGTCGAGGCAGGAATTCTGGAGGAGGCGATGGAGGAAGCCGCCCGGCAGTTCGCGGCAGGCGGCGCCGTGGCGCTGATCGCCCGGCCCGACTGGCACCCAGGGGTGGTCGGCATCATCGCCGGGCGGGTGAAGGAAAAATTCAACCGCCCCGCATTGGTTGCCGGAATCGGTGACGGCTGCGTCAAAGGCTCCGGGCGTTCGGTGCCGGGGGTCGATCTGGGTGCGGCGGTGATCGCGGCCCGCCAATCCGGCCTGCTGCTGACCGGCGGCGGCCATGCCATGGCGGCGGGATTTTCCACCGATGCGGCGCGGCTTGAGGCGTTCGGCGATTTCCTGAACGAGCGCCTGCGGCATGCTGCCGCCCTGCCCAGGACGACGCAGCTTTCGCTCGAGGGCAGCATCGCGGTGCCGGGGGTGACGCCCGCGCTGGCAACCATGGTGGCACGGCTTGGCCCGTTCGGCGCCGGCAATGAGGAGCCGGTTTTCGTTCTCCCGCGCGCCAGGGTGGTGCGGGCGGATCGGATCGGCCGCAACCTCACCAGCATCCGCTCCTATGTGGAGGGCGAGGGTGGCGGCAGGCTGAAGACCGTGCTGTTCCGCACGAAGAACGAGGCTCTGGCGGAGGCGATGCTGCGGGTGGGCGGCGCGCCGCTGCATCTGGTGGGGCATCTGCGCGCCGATCAATGGAACGGGGCGGTTTCGGCGGGCTTCATCATCGCGGATGCCGCGCCGGCATAGCTTGACCGGTGGTGCGGGCTCGGCTAACCCCTCTCCCGCTGTCCCGTTCGTCTAGAGGCCCAGGACACTGCCCTTTCACGGCGGCAACAGGGGTTCGAATCCCCTACGGGACGCCATGATTTCAACATGCTATAAAATTCATGAAGCTGCGCGGGGCTGTCCCGCCGCCCGCCTAGTCATCCAGCGCGGGTTCGGGCAGCCGGGAGCGGCTGTTCGTCTCGCGCAGATTGGTCATTGCCCGCTGCCGGGCGAGGAAACTGCCATGGCTCGCCCGGATGATGGCGATCCTGTGCAGTTGCTCCCGATGGTCCAGCAGTTCCGGGGTGGCTTTGGCCAGTTCATGTCCGGGCTCGATATGGCTCATGACGGATTCTCCCTGGAACCAGCTTAGATTGCTGTTTTGTCATGAATTCACCATGATTGCAACGCAAGGTGGAACAAAAGGCAGGTCTGTTTCTTGCCTTCATGCGGGTGGGCGTTGATTTAGCTTCATTTTCTTCGCTTCTGCGGCTGGACAGCGGAATCCGCGACTCCTAGGATTCCGGGATGAGTCCCTTGCGAAGGGTTCTGCCGTGACTGTCCGGCCGCTCCGGTCCCATCAGCGGCGCCTTGCCGGCATCGCCGCCGCCATCGCCGCGGGGGAGACGGAGGCACGGGACATTCTGGCCGCCGTAACGCCGGGCGGCGGTAAATCCCTGCTGCCGGTGCTCGCGGCAAGCCGGCTGATAACCGCCGGCATGATCGACCGCGTCTGCTGGGTCGTGCCGCGCGACAGCCTCCGCTTGCAGGCCGAGGAGGCCTTCGCCGATCCCGCCTGGCGCAAGGGGCTTGGCCATTGCCTCTCCGTCCGCGCTGCCGATAACGGCCCCGACCCGAGCCGGGGGCTGAATGGCTACATCACCACCTATCAGGGAGTGGCGGCGGCGCCGGACCTGCATCTCGCGGAATTCCGCCGTCACCGCACCCTGCTCATCGTCGACGAGGTTCATCATCTGCCGGCCTTGGCAGAGATCGATCCGGCGGCGCAGGCCGAACAGACCGGCGAGGATGAAGCCAGCAGCTGGTCGCGCGCCCTGCTGCCCCTGCTGGAATGCGCCGCCATCCGGCTGCTGCTCTCCGGCACGCTGGAACGGGCGGATGGCAAGGGCATCCTCTGGTTGCCCTACCGCAAGGGACCGAAGGCGCGCACGCGCGAGGTGGAGCTCGATGCGCCGGGCTGGGCGGTCATCGGCTATTCCCGCGCCCAGGCGCTGGCCGAGCGGGCGGTGCTGCCGGTCACCTTCGGCGCGCTGGATGGCGAGGCGACATGGCGCGATGAGGAAGGCAACGAGGCGGGGCCACATCGTCTCGGCGGCAGCCATCCGGTCGAGACGACCCGCCCTGCCCTGTTCACCGCGCTACGCACGGAATTCGCCGAGGCTCTGCTGCGCGAGGCTTTTCTCGCCATCCGCGACCTGCGCGTCCGCAGGCGGCGGCAGCGTGGCCTTCCGCCCGGCGCCGCCGCGCGCGGCCTGGGCAAGCTGCTGGTGGTGGCGCCGGATCAGACGGCGGCCCGGCATTATCTCGAAGTCATCCATGGCTGGATTCCCACCGCGCAGGCGCAGGCGGTCGCGCAGCTCGCCATCTCGGACACGCCGCACGCACATGAGATTCTCGCCGCCTTCCGGCTGCGCCCGGAACCTTCCATCCTCGTCACCGTCGCCATGGCCTATGAGGGTTTGGATGCACCGGAGGTCGCGGTGGTGGCGGCGCTGACCCATATCCGCTCGCGCCCCTGGCTCGAGCAGATGGTGGCGCGGGCGACGCGCGTGGACCCGCATGCCGGACCCTACGAGGCGCAGCGCGCCCTGGTGTTCCACCCGGACGACCCGCTCTTCGCGCAGTTCCGCCGGC
>DASTAF010000065.1:0-2688 GCA_035713005.1 Acetobacteraceae bacterium | reverse complement strand
ATCGCCCAGGGCGGCCATGCAATCCCCCAGGGTAAGCCGCCCGTTCCGCCCGGCATAGAGGCTGAGCGCTTCGGCGGCCTGGCGCAGCGCGCCGCTCTCCGCGCCGATCCGCCCGACGCACCAGGCCAGCGCCTCGCGGTCGATCGAGATGGCATCGGCGCGCAGAGCCGCTTCCAGATCGCCGCTGCGTTTTGCCCCTTCGGGCGGATAGCAGGCGATGGCGGCGGCGGCGGGATGCTTTTCCGCCAGGGCGCGCAGGCGGGAGCGCGACGCGAGATCGCCCGCCATCAGGATGACGAGCGAATCTGCGGGAGCCTCCAGCGCCTGTTCGGCGGCTTTCGCCATGGAATCGGTGGCATCCCGCACCAGCACCACGCGCCTGCCGCCGCCGAAGGATTGCGCCGTGGCCTCCTCCAAAATCCGCTCCCCCTGATCGCCCCCGAGTTCGGCGAGGCGAAAAGGATCATCGAGGTTGCCCGCCACCTTGCGCGCCAGGACCCGTCCCCGCTCGGCGATCAGCGAACTGTCCGGTCCGTAAAGCAGCGCCAGCCGGGCATTTCCCGGATTCTGCAGAAACCGCTCGGTCTGCCGGGCGTCGAGCTTCATCAGAGCCTACGGGTTGCCGGGGTGCTTGCGAAAATAGATCGCCAGTTCCTGGGATATCTGCGTCGCCAGCTCACGCGCCAGAACATGCTGCACCTGGTTGCCCTGCAGGGAGAGGGCGAAGAACTGGTTGTCGATCACGTTGAGGGAATCGACCGCCTGGGCATTTCCCTTGGCCAGCGGAGCGGTGAGATTGCCCTCCGGTGTCAGGGTCCAGGAGGCGGTGGCGAAATAGCGCAGGCGGCTGTTCGAGGAATCCGGCTGGATGCCGATGGCCTGGACAGAGACCCCGTACTGCACGCCAAGGTGATAGCGGTAGAAAGTCGGGCCGCTCCCGCCCTGAAGATCCGCCTCCAGCGCCTCGCGCAGCAACTGGCCGGATCGGTCCGGGATCAGGCCGATATCGATCTGGTCCATTTGGCCCGTCATCGAGGCGGTTTTCGGCCCCGGTTCATAGAGCGGGTGAAAACCGCATCCGCTGAGCAGGAGCAGCGCGGTGAGAGGCAGGGCGCGGCGCATCCTATTGGCGGACGACGAAGTTGACGATTCGGTCCGGCACATGGATGCGCTTGGTGATAGGGGCGTTGTTCAGCGCCCGCGCCACTTGCGGGTCCGCCAGGGCGGCGGCGAAGGCCGTTTCGGCATCGGCTCCCGGCGGCAGTTCGATGGTGCCGCGCAGCTTGCCCATGATCTGCACCGCTACCGTCACCCGGTCCCGCCTGACCAGATCGGGATCGGCCTCCGGCCAGGGCAGTTCCGCGACCAGACGCTTTGCTCCGGGATGCAGGGCGGCATGGGCGTCCTCGGCGATATGCGGAACCATCGGCGCGATCAGCCGGATCATCACCTCCATCGCCTCGCGCCGCGCGGCGGCAAGTCCGGGGGCGCTGGCGCCATCGGTTTCGCCGATTGCATTGGTCAGTTCGTGCAGCCGGGCAATGGCGACATTGAAGGCAAAGCTCTCGATCGCCTCGGTGACGGCGGCGATGGTGCGGTGCGTCGCCTGGCGCAGCGCGCGCGCCTTGCCTTCCGCGCGGTCCAGCCCGTCCTGCGCGGTCTTCTCCGCGGCGATGGTAGTGGCCAGCCGGTGCAGGCGCTGGACGAAGCGGAACGCACCCTGCACCCCGGCCTCGGTCCATTCCACGTCGCGCTCCGGCGGATTGTCCGAAAGCACGTACCAGCGGGCGGTATCGGCGCCGAACCGGTCGATGATCGCGCCGGGATCGACCGTGTTGCGCTTCGACTTGGACATTTTCTCCACCCGCCCGACGATAACCGGCGCGCCGGTATCGCGATGCGTGGCCGTGCCGTCCGGGTGCCTCACCACCTCCTCGGGATAGAGCCAGCCGCCATCCTCGGCCTTGTAGCTTTCATGGGTCACCATGCCCTGAGTGAACAGTCCGGCGAAAGGTTCGTCGATCCCGACATAGCCGATCCTGTGCATCGCCCGGGTGAAGAAGCGGGCATAGAGCAGGTGCAGGATCGCATGCTCGATGCCGCCGACATACTGGTCCACCGGCAGCCAGTGATCCACCGCCCGGCGCTCGGTCGGCGTGGGGGCGCGGGGCGAGCAGAAGCGGGCGAAGTACCAGGAGGAATCGACGAAGGTATCGAAGGTGTCGGTCTCGCGCGTGGCGGGCGCGCCGCAGCGCGGGCAGGTCACGTGCTTCCAGCTCGGGTGATGGTCGAGCGGATTGCCGGGCCGGTCGAAACTGACATCCTCCGGCAGCCTCACCGGCAGATCGGCCTCCGGCACCGGCTGCGGACCGCAGGCGGCGCAATGGATCACCGGAATCGGGCAGCCCCAGTAGCGCTGGCGGGAAACGCCCCAGTCGCGCAGGCGCCAGTTGACCACACCCTTGCCGGCGCCCCGCGCTTCCAACTCGGCAATGGCGCGCGCCTTGGCGGCAGGGACGTCCAGACCATCGAGAAAATCTGAATGGATGATGACACCATCGCCATCGAAGGCCTTGTCGCCGATCCGGATCTCCGGCTCGTCCCGGGGCGCGACCACGGCGGTCACGTCCAGCCCATATTTGCGGGCGAAATCCAGGTCGCGCTGGTCATGGGCGGGGCAGCCGAAGA
>DASTAF010000064.1:0-4039 GCA_035713005.1 Acetobacteraceae bacterium | reverse complement strand
GGCGGTGGCGGTGGCCTCCGGCCAGGCGGCATCCGCCTTTTCGGTGCAGAATCTGGCGCGGGTGGGGGATAATATCGTCGCCTCCACCAACCTGTATGGCGGCACCTGGAACCTGTTCGCCAACACGCTGAAGGATCAGGGGATCGAGGTGCGGTTCGCCGATCCCGCCGATCCGGAGAATTTCCGCCGCGCCACCGATGAGCGCACCCGCGCCTATTACGCCGAGACGCTGCCGAACCCGAAGCTGGAGATATTCCCCATCGCCGAGGTGGCCGCCATCGGGCGGCCGCTGGGGATTCCGCTGATCATGGACAATACGGCCGCGCCCCTGCTGGTCCGCCCCTTCGACCATGGGGCGGCGGTGGTGATGTATTCCACCACCAAATATATCGGCGGGCATGGCACCACCATCGGCGGGGTGGTGATCGATGGCGGCAATTTCGACTGGGCCGCCCATGCGGCGCGCCAGCCGCTGCTGAACACCCCGGATGCGAGCTATCACGGCGCCGTATGGACCGAGGCGGTGAAGCCGCTGGGGCCGATCGCCTATATCATCCGGCTGCGGGTGGTGCTGCTGCGCGATCTCGGCGCCGCGCTTTCGCCCTACAGCGCCTTTCAGCTCATCCAGGGGGTGGAGACGCTGCCGCTGCGCATCGCCCGGCATTGCGAGAATGCGATGAAGGTGGCGGAATTCCTGCAGGACCGGGCGGAGGTGACGCGGGTGATCTATCCCGGACTGGCGGCGGGCGAGGCGAAGGCCCGCGCGGCGAAATACATGCGCGGCGGGTATGGCGGGCTGATCGGCTTCGAGCTGAAGGGCGGCGCCGAGGCCGGCAAGCGCTTCATCGGCGCGCTGGAGATGTTCTATCACGTGGCGAATATCGGCGATGCGCGCAGCCTCGCCATCCACCCCGCCTCCACCACCCATTCCCAGCTTTCGCCGGAGGAGCAGATGCAGACGGGCACCACCCCCGGCTATGTCCGGCTTTCCATCGGGCTGGAGCATATCGACGACATCCTGGCCGATCTGGCCCAGGCGCTCGACCGCGCCGCCTGAGGGGCGCCAGGCGGATGAAAAAGGGGCGCCCGGATGGCCCGGACGCCCCTTTCCTTCAGCCAGCCCGGATCAGATGCCGGTGCCGCGCGTGCCGGAGGGGTTGGTCACCGGATCGCTGGTGCCGGTGCCGGCCGCGCCGGTGACGGAGGTGGAACCCGCGACCTTCTCCACGTCCAGCTTCTCCTTGCGGACCGTGTCGCGCACCGTCTCGACATGCTCGTCCACATCCTTGCGCACGACCACTTCCTCGGTGACGCGGGCGGTCTTGGCGATGACCGGCTCCTCGCTCATCTCGTTCACCTCGATGGTCTTCTCGGTGAAGGCGTCATTGGCCAGGCTGCCGGTGCCGGTGACGGGCCGGCGCTCGACCGAGACGCTCTCGTTGCGGAGCGTCACGTTCTCCTCGACCGGGGTTTCCACCACGTAGCGGCGGATGCGGGTGGTGCCGCGGTTGATCGTCCGCTTGCCGACCTGCAGCGCTTCCTCGGCGAGTTGGATGCGCTCGCCTTCGCCGGCCAGCGTGCCGGTGCCCATGCCGGTGGTGCCCAACCCGGCCGTGCCCATGCCGGTGGTTCCCATGCCCGTCGCGTCCAGGCCGGCGCCGGTGGTGGCGCCCGTTCCCATCGTGCCGGTGCCTATCGTGCCGGCGCGGGTGGTATCGAGGCTGGTCGCCTCCGTGCCGGTCATCCCGGAGGCCGAGGATTCGCGGACGGTGGAATCATAGGCCACGGTGTCGTATTCGGGCGAACGCTCGCTCGCCGTCATCGGCGCGGCGCTGCGGCTGGTCGCGTCATAGACGGTGGTGCCGTAGGAGGGGGACGTTCCGGCCGCGCCGGTGATGCCGTAGGAGGCGGCGCGCTCCTCGATATCGACCGGGTTGTGGCCTTCCAGGATCTGCATGACCCGGTCCGCCATGTTGCCCGCGTCGCTGACTCGCACCGTCACCACCACGCCGCCGCTCTGGAGGGTGCGGTCGTACACCATCTGGTCCTGCCGGTAGTCCTCGTCCTCCATGCCGAACAGGCGGGCCCAGAAGCCGGGCTCCTCCCGCCGGGTGGTCATGCCGGTCGCGGTGGAGGTGCCGGTGGTTTCGGCATGCTGGGTGATGTCGCTGGAGGGGATTCCCGCCGCCTCGATGTCACGCACCGCCGCCTGGGCATGCGCCGCCGTGTCGAATACGGCTACGATGGTTTCCTGAGCCACTGTCAATCTCCTTCGGTTGTACTGGTTTGCGAATGTTCGGGGATGGGGCCGCCGGGCGGCGACCTGGTGATGAGGGCCTGCTGCCGGCGGAGCGTGACCTGCTCGCGGTGCCGGTCCTCGACGCGCACGCGCCTGATGTGGATCTCTTCCTTGAGGACGAGCCGGCGCTGGGTGACGATGATTTCCTCGACGACCGGGATGATCGTGACATCGCCTTCCTGCCGCATTTCCGGCACCGCATCGACCGGGCGGTTGACCGGAACGTGCTCGATCTCCGCCCGGTCGTGGAAGACCGGCTCGTCGATCAGCTGCTCATGCTCGCTGGTGACGACCGATACCCGCACCACGTCGCCCTGAACAACGCGGCGGGTGATGGTGACATCCTCGGCATGAACGGGCACGATGAATTCACGTGCGGAAGGATCGGCTGACGACATCTGGCCCCTGAACGAACGATGTCCTCAGATATCGACCGGAAGCAGCGGGATTCCAGACGAGATTTTGAATCTATAAATACTTTAAGGAATCAGGCGGATATTCGCGGATGTTCCTTAAGCCCGGCCCGGTGCCGGGGGTCAGCGCTTGTGCAGCCATTCCGCGAACTGGGCGGGGGCGAGCGGCCTGCTCATGAAATAGCCCTGCCCCTCGTCGCACCCCCATTCGGCAAGCTGCTGATAGGACGAGGCGGATTCGATACCCTCGGCGATGATGCGGTAATCCAGCCTGTGGGCCATCTCGATCACGTTGCGCACCAGCAGGCCGGTGCGCCGGTCCGTCTCCATCCGCTGGATGAGGGACTGGTCCAGCTTCAGCACGTTCATCGGCAGGCGCGTCAGATTGCTCAGATTGCTGAAGCCGATGCCGAAATCATCGACCGCCGCGTTGACGCCGCAGGCGCGCAGCGCCACGAGCTGGCTCCTTACGATATCGAAATTCGTGATCAGCGAGCTCTCGGTGATTTCGATCTGGATGCGCGAGCCGGGAAGCTTGTGGCGCTCCAGCGAGCCGATCAGCTCGTTGGAGAATTCCGCGCGGGCGAAATTGAGCGGCGAGATGTTGATGGCGACCGAAAGATCGATCCCCTCGCGCCGCCAGCGGGCCGACTGGGCCACCGCGCGCTCGGTCACCCAGCGGGTCAGGGAATGGATCAGCGCCGTGGTCTCGACCAGCGGGATGAACTCGCCGGGGGAAACGGCGCCGAATTGCGGGTGGTTCCAGCGCAGCAGCGCCTCGGCGCTCGCGCAGCGGCCGGTGGCGAAGTCGATCTTGGGCTGGAAATGCAGGCTGAGCTGGTCCTTCGCCTGCAGGGCGCGGGTGAAGTCGGTCAGCAGGGTGAAGGCGCGCCGATGGGCGCTGTCGGCCCCGCTGTCGTAGAATGTCCAGCCCTCGGGGCGGGAGCGGCTATCCTGCGCCGCGGTCAGGGCGGTGCGCAGCAGCTCCGCCGGCGGCACCGATCCGGGGTCGTAGGAGACCATGCCGATGCCGGTGCGGTTGTTGAGCGGAATCCCCTGGCAGATCAGCGGCTGGCTGAACACATAGGCGAGGCTGGCGGCGAGCTCCGCCGGCTTTTCCATCCGCCTGATGAAGGCGAAGCTGAGCAGGCTGACATGATAGAGCTGGACATCCAGGTTCAGCGCCGCTTTCAGCCGCGCCGCACCCTCGCGGATGAAGGCATCCGCGTAGTCATGCCCGAGGGCGCGGAAAATCTCGTTGAAATGCCTGGCCTCGGCCAGGTTGACCATGAACAGCGTGGCCGGCGGGCCAGCCACCGGAGCGCCC
>DASTAF010000063.1:0-3450 GCA_035713005.1 Acetobacteraceae bacterium | reverse complement strand
GAACACGGCGAGGCCCAGCTTGTAGACGCGGCGATAGCCGTGGATCTCGCCGAGCGAGGCGAAGGGCAGGAGCGAGACGGTGATGACGAGCTGATAGGCGTTCACCACCCAGATCGAGCTTGCCGGGGTGGCATGGACATCTATGGCGATCGTCGGCAGCGCGACATTGGCGATCGCACCATCCAGCACCGCCATGATGAGCGCGAGCGCGATGGCGAGCATCGCCCAGTAGCGCCGCGGCAGCGGAAGACCATCGGGAGCAATCATTGATCTACTATTCTCCAATCCGCTCGGCCTGACCACCAGCCTGCACAGGCTGATCGCCGCGCGTCCCCGTGGCCAGCCGATCCGGTGACTGGCAGGTTCTGCGGATGGTGGCGTCGAATTCGGCGAGGGTATCGGTGAAGTCGGTGTAGCCGGCGATTCGTTCCGCAGCCGCGTTACCCACGGCAGCGGGGATAACCACCGAGATAACGCCGTGGATGACCGATAGCTTCGTGCTTTTCCGGGCCACTTAGTAGGTTAAAGCAGCCTCTTGTTACGGTATCAGACGATCGGCGCGCAGTTCGGCGAACAGGTCGAAGAACGCATCATCGGTGGGCTGATAATCGGCAAAGCCCAACCGCCGACTCTTCCCCATGTCGGTGACGACTTCAATCGGACGGCCAAGATCGGCATCGGTATGCCAGGGTGAGGCAAGGCGGTTGAGATCGGGCTCGGCCAATCCCTCCCGTTCGGCGATCTCGCGCCAGATGGCGGCATCGTCGCGCATCTGCTCTTCCAGCGGCAGGATGGTTCCGTCGAACGGTGCCGCTTCAATATCGAACCAGTCCGCGATCCGGCTCCACATCCAGTTCCAGCGGAAGACGTCTCCATTCACCACGTTGAACGCCTGGTTCCGGGCCGCGGGCGTGGTTGCGGCCCACAGGAGATGCCGCGCGAGTTGCCGCGCATCCGTCATGTCGGTCAGCCCGTTCCACTGCGCGGAGGAGCCGGGAAAGCGGAATGGGCGCCCTGTCGCGCGGCAGATGGTGGCATAGACCGCCAGTGTGGTGCCCATATTCATTGCGTTGCCCACGGCTTTGCCGATCACGGTGTGCGGCCTATGGACACTCCAGCCAAAGCCATCGCGCTCGGCGGCGGCGAATACCTCGTCCTCCTGGGCGTAGTAGAAATTTTCAACATCGAGCCGACCCTGTTCCTCGCGGAACGGAGTCTGGGGCAGACTTCCCTTTCCATAGGCTTCAAACGGCCCGAGATAGTGCTTGAGGCCGGTCACCAACGCCACGTGGCGCGTGCTGGTATTCCGCCGCAGTGCGTCGAGCAGGTTACGGACCATCGCCGAATTGACGCGGATATTCTCCGCCTCGCTGTCCTGCCGTAGCCAGGTCGTGATGAACACGGCGTCCGGGTGGAGGTTCGCCAAGGCGGAGGCAGTATCGGCTGCATTCTGGAGATCGGCGGCAATGGGCAGCACGCCTGCCTGCGCCGCCGGCCTCCGGGCAAGCCCATGTACCGTCCAACCCTCGCGCACCAGCAACGCCGCCGTGGCGCTGCCGACGATTCCGCTTGCGCCCACCACCAATGCTGTTCGCGGCATCGCCACTTCCTGTTCCGTGTCGGCATGAAACTGGGCAGGCAGAGCAATTTTTCCAGCCGGCATCTACTTAACACGACTTGGCAGCCGGCAAGCCTTTCTTCGAGAGCCTGTACCGTGCCGGCCGAGCCTTGCTCTGCGATCCGGTCAGTAGGATCGCGGCAGGCCGAGCACATGCTCCGCGAGGAAGGAGAGGATCAGGTTGGTCGAGATCGGCGCCACCTGGTAGAGCCTGGTCTCGCGGAACTTGCGCTCGATATCGTATTCCTCGGCGAAACCGAAGCCGCCATGGGTCTGCACGCAGGCTTCCGCCGCCTGCCAGGAGGCCTCGGCGGCGAGCAGCTTCGCCATGTTCGCCTCCGCGCCGCAAGGCTGCCCGGCCTCGAACAGCGCCGCCGCCCGCTGCACCATCAGTTCCGCCGCCCGCATCCGCGCATAGGCCTGGGCGATCGGGAACTGCACTCCCTGATTCTGGCCGATCGGCCGGCCGAACACCACGCGCTCCCTTGCATAGGCGGCCGATTTCGCGGTGAACCACTTGGCGTCGCCGATGCACTCGGCGGCGATCAGGATGCGCTCGGCGTTCATGCCCGACAGCACGTAGCGGAACCCCTTGCCCTCCTCGCCGACGAGGCTCGATGCCGGGATGCGCATGTTGTCGAAGAAGACTTCGGTGGTGGCGTGATTCATCATCGTGCGGATCGGGCGGATGGTGAGGCTGCCGCCTTTCGCCGCGCGCATGTCCACGAGGAAGACCGAGAGACCGTCGGTGCGCTTGGCCGCCTCCTCGCGCGGCGTGGTGCGGGCGAGGAGCAGCATCAGGTCGGAATGCTCGGCGCGCGAAGTCCAGATCTTCTGGCCGTTGACGATGTAATGATCGCCATCGCGGCGCGCGGTGGTGCGCAGGGAGGTGGTGTCGGTGCCGCTGGTGGGCTCGGTGACGCCGAAAGCCTGCAGGCGCAGCGCCCCGCTCGCGATCCGCGGCAGGTATTCCGCCTTCTGCGCCTCGCTGCCATGCCGCAGCAGCGCCCCCATGATGTACATCTGCGCGTGGCAGGCGGCGCCGTTGCAGCCGGCGTGCTGGATTTCCTCCAGTATGGCGGCGGCGGCGGAAAGCGGCAGGCCGGAGCCGCCATATTCCTCCGGAATCAGCGCCGCGAGCCAGCCGCCTTCGGCGAGGGCGGCGACGAACTCCGCCGGATAGGCGCCCTCGCGGTCGAGCCGGCGCCAGTATTCGCCGGGAAAACCGGCGCATAGCTTGCGCACCTCCTCGCGGATGGCGGCATGCGGATCATCGGCGATCATGGCGTGAGATCATACCACTCCAGGCGGCATGGCAAGCCTCTGCCGCCTGCAGCGGACGAACAGGGTTTCCGCCTTGGGGCGGGCCGGACCGCGTGGCCCGGCGCCGCGCGAAGTTTCCGCCAGCCTACTTCTTCTTGCCGACCACGCTTTGCGGGTTGAGGCTGCCGATATTGCCGCTCTCGCTGCCGGCGGCGGGGTCGATCACCGCGTTGATCAGGGTCGGCTTGCCGCTGTCCATCGCCTCGTTCACCGCGCGGAGCAGCTCGTCCGGCGTGGTCACGCTGACGCCGGCGCCGCCGAAGGCTTCCATCATCCGGTCGTAGCGCGCATCCTTGACGAATACCGTGGTGGCGGCGTCCGAGCCGCCGGACTGGTTGACGTCCGTGCCCCGATAGATGCCGTTATTGTTGAACACGACGACGCAGACCGGCAGGTTGTAGCGGCAGATCGTCTCGATCTCCATGCCGGAGAAGCCGAAGGCGCTGTCGCCCTCCACCGCCAGCACCGGCTTGCCGGTCTCGATCGCGGCGGCGGCGGCGAAGCCCATG
>DASTAF010000062.1:0-5035 GCA_035713005.1 Acetobacteraceae bacterium | reverse complement strand
CGCCCGCGCGGGGATCAAGCCGAACGACCTGATCGTCGACATCAACGGCCGCACCACCGACGGGCTGACGCTGGACAAAGCGGTTCATGCGATGCGCGGGCCGGTTGGCAGCAAGATCGTGCTCACCATCAAGCGCGCCGGGGTGGACAAGCCCATCACCGTCACGCTGAAGCGCCAGATCATCCAGATCAAGGCGGTGCACGACAAGCTCTACGGCGATATCGGCTATATCCGGCTATCCAGCTTCTCGGAGGATGCGAGCGAGGATATCCGCCACGCCGTGCGCCAGCTCAAGCGGGAGAGCCATAATCGGGTACGCGGCTATATCCTGGACCTGCGCAACAATCCGGGTGGGCTGCTCGACCAGGGAATCGCCGTCGCCGATGATTTCCTGAACACGGGCGAGATCGTCTCGACCCATGGCCGCCATTCGGAGGATGACGAGGTCTGGTACGCGCATCCGGGCGATGTGGCGGCTGGGGCGCCCATGATTATCATGGAGAATGCCGGCACGGCTTCGGCCGCCGAGATCGTCACCGCCGCGCTGCAGCAGAACAGCCGCGCCGTTGTGCTCGGCACCCGCAGCTTCGGCAAGGGTTCGGTGCAGACCATCTTCAATGTCGCCGGGCACGGGGCGCTGCGGCTGACCACGGCGCTCTATTACACGCCCTCCGGCAAGTCGATCCAGGATTACGGCGTCACCCCGGATGTGGTGGTACACGAGACGCGTGATCCGAAGAATCATTTCCCGAAGATTCGCGAGGCTGATCTTCCTCATGCCTTCCACAATCCGTCCGGCCTGAAATCGCCGCCTCTGCCGCCGAAGCTGACGCTGCCCGCCGTGGTGCAGACCATCGCGCCGCGTCCGCCAGAGGGCTGGCCGAAGCTGACGCCGGACAAGCCGGATACGGATTACCAGCTGCAGATGGCGCTCAAGCTTGCCAAGGCGATGATTGCCGGAACCGGCCGCACCTCCGCCCGCTAGGCCCGCGAGATCGTGCGAAAGGCGCTTGCCTGCCTGTTGCTTGCCGCCGTTGCCACCGGGACAGCCAGTGCGCCCACGCGGGCCGCGCCTCGGCCGGCAGCGCCAATCCCGAAAGTGGCCCTGCTGGTGGCTGGCATCGGCTATGCCGAGGCGCCGGATCACGCCGTCATCCGCGATCTGCCGGCCCAGGTCGGGCTGATCCTCTCTCCCTATGGCGCTCATGTGGGCGATGAGGCTCAGGAGGCCTTGGCGGCGAGGCACGAGCTTCTCATAGGCATTCCGCTGGAGACCCGGGATAATCCGCTGACCAGCGAGGGTGCCAAGGCGCTGGTTCCCGACGAGGAACGGGCGATCAACCGCAGGTCGCTCGACTGGGTGCTCTCCCGCGCCAGCGGATATGACGGCGCGGCGGATGTGATCGGCATCGCCGATAACAGCGCCTTCATGAACTATCCCGAGGACGCGGCATGGCTGGGGCGGCAGCTCGCCCGGCGGCATCTGTTCTTCATCGAGTTGCGCGGCGGCAGGACGATGCAGGGCGTTCCGGAACGGCGGGCCGACACGGTAATCCTCCCCGACCAGGGTGACGCTGGCGTGACAGCGGGGCTGAACCGGCTGATCGCCCAGGCCCGCGCCCATGGCACGGCGCTCGGCGTGGTGCTGGAGCCGGCGCCTGCCGCCCTCCCCCTGCTCGCCGCCTGGTGCAGGGGGCTGAATGCCCGCGGCGTGGCGCTGGTGCCGGCGCGCGCGCTGATCCCTGGGCGGGTGGGAACTCCATGACGGCGGAGATATCCGCCCTGCCCTATCGGCCAAATGTCGGCGCCCTGCTGTTCAACCGCGAAGGCAGGGTCTTCGTCGGCCATCGGGCGAGCTTCGAGGTGGTGGACAGGGCTTCCGGCGGCTGGCAGCTGCCGCAAGGCGGCATCGACGCCGATGAGGATCCACGCGCCGCCGTGCTGCGCGAACTGGCCGAGGAGATCGGCACGGATGCGGCGGAGATCATCGCCGAGGTGCCGGAATGGCTGACCTATGATTTCCCGCCCGACATCGTCCGGCGCCTCGGGAATCAGTACCGGGGACAGAGGCAGAAATGGTTCGCCCTCCGCTTCCTGGGGACGGATGACATGATCCGGCTCGACGCCGATCCGCATCCGGAGTTCAACGCTTGGCGGTGGGCCAAAATCGCCGAGCTTCCGGCCATCGCCGTGGCGTTTAAGCGCCCTATCTATAAGCGGCTTGCGCGCGAATTCGCGCATCTGGGACAGGAGAAGAAATGAGCGGAATGATCGAGCTGACGGCGGCGGATGGCCACAAGTTCCAGGCCTATGCGGCAGGCGACGAAAAGGCCGGCCGGGCGCTGGTGGTGGTGCAGGAGATATTTGGCGTCAACGGCCATATGCGGCGGATAAGCGATCATCTCGCATCCTTCGGCTACCGCGTGCTTTCTCCGGCCCTGTTCGACCGCGTGCAGCGCGGGGTCGAGCTCGGCTACGCGCAGGAGGACATCCAGCGGGGGTTGAAGCTGCGCGAGAAGATCAGCGAGGAAGATGTGATGCGCGACATCGAGGCCGCCGCAGGCGCGCTGAGCCCTCGCTCGACCGGGATCATCGGCTATTGCTGGGGCGGCACCATCGCCTGGTGGGGGGCGACGCGCAGCAAGTCCTTCAAGGCGGCGAGCGGCTGGTACGGCGGCGGCATTGCGGCGAGCCGCGATGCTCGGCCGAACTGCCCGGTGGAGCTGCATTTCGGCACCGAGGACAAGAGCATCCCGCTCTCCGATGTCGAGGCCATCCGGAAGGCGCATCCGGAAATTCCCATTTATGTCTATCAGGGAGCCGGCCATGGCTTCGGCTGCGAGGACCGGCCCAGCTTCGATCCCCGCGCCAACGAAATCGCCGAGCATCGAAGCCTCGCCTTCTTTGCCGAGCATCTCCGCTGACCCTGCCCCCCGCGCGCGGGGCTTGAAGCAAGGGCCATCGCGTGCTGATGACGGGCGATGAATGCTGAAACGGTCCTGATTCTCGACTTCGGCAGCCAGGTGACGCAGTTGATCGCGCGCCGGCTGCGCGAATCGGGTGTCTATTGCGAGATCCTGCCCTTCGATGCCGATCCGGAGCGGATCGCCGGCTTCGGCGCGAAGGGCTTCGTGCTCTCCGGCGGCCCGGCCAGCGTCACCGAGGAGGAGACGCCGCGCGTGCCGCCGGCGGTGCTGGAAGCGGGCGTTCCGGTGCTCGGCATCTGCTATGGCCAGCAGGCCATGTGCGCGCAATTGGGCGGCACCGTCGAGGTTTCCGATCACCGGGAATACGGCCGCGCCTTCATCGACATCACCGAAGGTTGCGCGTTGTTCGATGGTGTCTGGGAGAAAGGCTCGCGCGCCCAGGTCTGGATGAGCCATGGCGACCGGGTGACGGCGCTGCCGCCGGGCTTCCACGCCGTGGCCATCAGCGATGGAGCGCCTTTCGCCGCTATTGCCGATGAATCCCGCCATTTCTACGGGGTGCAGTTCCATCCTGAGGTGATGCATACGCCGGACGGCGCCAGGCTGCTGGCCAATTTCACCCATCGGGTCTGCGGGCTTTCCGGCCAATGGACGATGGCGGGATTCCGCGAGGCGGCACGCCAGCGGATTCGCGAGCAGGTGAGCGGCGGAAGGGTGATCTGCGGGCTTTCGGGCGGGGTTGATTCCTCGGTGGCCGCCGCGCTGATCCATGAAGCGATCGGCGATCAGCTCACCTGCATTTTCGTCGATCACGGCCTGCTGCGCGCGGGCGAGGCGGAGGAGGTGATCACCACCTTCCGGGACCGGTTCAACATCCACCTCGTGCATCGCGATGCCTCCGATCTGTTCCTCGCCGCGCTGGAGGGGGTGACCGATCCGGAGACGAAGCGGAAGACGATCGGGCGCCTGTTCGTGGAGGTGTTCGACGAGGAGGCGCACAAGCTGGGAGGCGCCGATTTCCTCGCGCAAGGCACGCTCTATCCCGATGTGATCGAAAGCGTCAGCGTGCGCGGCGGCCCCAGCGCGGTGATCAAGTCTCACCACAATGTCGGCGGCCTGCCCGAAGCGATGCGCATGAAGCTGGTCGAACCGCTGCGCGAACTGTTCAAGGACGAGGTGCGCGAACTCGGGCGCGAGCTTGGCCTGCCGGAGAGCATCGTCGGGCGGCACCCTTTTCCCGGCCCAGGCCTCGCCATCCGGATTCCCGGCGCGGTGGACCGGGAGAAGATCCGCATCCTGCAGAAGGCGGATGCGATCTACCTGGAGGAGATCCGCCTGGCGGGGCTGTACGACGCGATCTGGCAGGCCTTTGCCGTGCTGCTGCCGGTGCGGAGCGTCGGCGTAATGGGGGATCATCGCACCTACGATTTTGCCTGTGCTCTGCGCGCGGTGACCAGCATGGACGGCATGACCGCCGATATCTACCCGTTTGACATGGCATTCCTCTCCCGGGTCGCGGGGCGCATCGTGGGCGAGGTGCGCGGCATCAACCGGGTCACATACGACATCACCAGCAAGCCGCCCGGCACCATAGAGTGGGAATGAAATCAATGAGTCAGCGCAAGCCCGGCCGCCTATTCTTCGCCAATCCCGGCCCCACCAATATTCCTGATGCCATCCTGCGCGAGATGAGCCGCGGGACGGTGGACTTCATGCACGATGACTTTCTGGAAGTGTATGACGAGGCCATGGCGGGGCTGAAGCGGCTGCTCTTCACCAAGGGCGAACTGTTCTTTTATACCGCGAGCGGCCATGGCGCCTGGGAAGCCACCTTGGCGAACCTGTTTTCCCCGGGGGACAAGGTGCTGATGGTGGAGGGTGGCTATTTTTCCGTCACCTGGGGCAACATGGGAAAGGCGCTTGGGCTGGATGTGGAGGTTCTGCCGGCGGACTGGCGCATCGGCGTCGATACCGCCTCCCTCTCCGCCCGCCTTGCCGCTGATGCCGGCCACTCGATCAAGGCGGTCTGTGTCGTTCATAACGAGACATCGACCGGCGTGACCCTCCCCCTCGCCGAAATCCGCGCCGCGATCGACGCGGCGGGGCAT
>DASTAF010000061.1:0-6574 GCA_035713005.1 Acetobacteraceae bacterium | reverse complement strand
CTGCGTGCCCGGCGCCTTCGACATGGCCGGAATCGGCTCGGCCGCGCTGCGGCGTATCCGGCTGGACGGCGAGTACCGCATGGATATCGCGGCGCTCGAAGCCGCCATCGCCGCCGACCGCGCGGCGGGATTCCAGCCCTTCCTGCTCATCGGCACGGCGGGATCGGTCGATGTCGGGGCGGTGGATGATCTCGCCGCCCTGGCGGAGGTCGCGCGGCGGGAGGGGATGTGGTTTCACGTCGATGCCGCTTTCGGGGCCCTGGCGGCGCTCTCACCCCGGCTGAAGCCTTCGCTGGCAGGCATCGAACTTGCCGATTCCGTCGCCTTCGATTTCCACAAATGGGCGCAGGTGCAGTACGATGCCGGCTGCATCCTGGTACGGGAGCAGGGCGACATGCTGGACACTTTCGCCCAGGCGGCGAACTATCTGGACAGCTCGGCGCGGGCGATGGCCGGCGGCGCGCCCTGGCCCTGCGACATGGGACCGGACCTCTCGCGCGGCTTCCGCGCGCTGAAGGTGTGGATGAGCCTCAAGACCTATGGGACGGAGCGGCTGGGCGCGGTGGTCGATCATACCTGCGGGCTGGCCCAAAGGCTTGCCGGGCTGGTGGATGCGGATGAGAGGCTGCGGCTTCTCGCGCCCGTGGCGCTCAACATCGTCTGCTTCCGCTACGATGACGGCGGCGATGAACTGGATGCGCTGAACGCCGATATCGTCGCGGACTTGCAGGAGGCAGGCAGCTTCGCGCCTTCCACCACTCTTATCGGCGGCAGGCGGGCGATCCGCGCCGCCATCGTCAACCACCGCACCACCGAGGCGGATATTGACGAGTTGGTGGCGGCGGTGATCGCGGCCGCGGATGCAAGGCGCAACCGATCAGAGAAACCGATCATAAGCAGAAATAACGCCGCGTAGACAATCGATATTTCCGGCGCCTAAGTCTGCTCCGCAAGGAGCTTTCCATGGCCGAAGACCATATCGATTATTCCGCCCCGATCGGCGATACCGCCACCACCACCACCTGCTACATGTGCGCCTGCCGCTGCGGCATCAAAGTCCATCTGAAGGACGGGGTGATCCGCTACATCGAGGGCAACCGCGACCACCCGGTCAATCGCGGCGTGCTCTGCGGCAAGGGCTCGGCGGGGATCATGACGCAGTATTCCCCTGCCAAGCTGCGCAAGCCGCTGAAGCGGGTGGGCGAGCGCGGCGCTGGTGAGTTCGTCGAGATCGAGTGGGAGGAGGCGATGCAAATCGCGATTTCGCTGCTCGCCGAGATCCGCCGCACCGATCCGAAGAAGCTCGCCTTCTATACCGGACGGGACCAGTCCCAGGCACTGACCGGCTATTTCGCGCAGATGTTCGGCACGATGAACTTCGCCGCCCATGGCGGGTTCTGCTCGGTGAACATGGCGGCCGCCGGGCTTTATTCGCTCGGCGGCGCCTTCTGGGAGTTCGGCGAGCCGGACTGGGAGCAGGCGAAGCTGTTCCTGCTCTTCGGCGTCGCCGAGGATCACGATTCCAATCCGATCAAGCTCGGTTTGGCGAAGCTGAAGGAGCGCGGGGCGAAAATCGTCTCGATCAATCCGGTCCGCACCGGCTATTCCGCCATCGCCGACGAGCATGTGCCGATCACGCCAGGGACTGACGGATTGTTCGTGATGGCGCTGATCCACTGCCTGCTGGAGGCGGGAAAGATCGATGCGGATTTCCTGATCCGCTACACCAACGCGCATTACCTGGTGGTCGAGGCACCCGGAGCGGCGGATCACGGGCTGTTCGCGCGGGACGCGGAAGGCAAGCCGCTCGCCTTCGACCGCAAGGCGGAGGCGCTCGCCGATGCGACCGCGCCCGGCATCGCTCCGGCTTTGCTCGGCGAATACGAGTTGCCAGACGGGCGGCGCGCGAGGCCGGCCTTTGCCCTGCTGGCGGAGCGTTATCTCGACCCAGAATATGCGCCCGAGGCGGTGGCGGAGCGCTGCGGTCTTCAGCCGGAGACGATCCGCCGCCTTGCCGCCGAGATCGCGGAGATCGCCTTCAATCAGCCAGTTGTGCTGGATCAGCCCTGGATCGACACGGCGGGAAGGCGGCACGAGACGATGATCGGGCGCCCCGTAGCGATGCACGGGATGCGGGGAATTTCCGCCCATTCCAACGGTTTTCACACCTGCCGCGCCATCCACGTGCTGCAGATGCTGATCGGCGCCGTCGATACGCCAGGCTCCTGGCGGTACAAATCGCCCTATCCGAAGCCGATCCTGCCGGGGCCGCCGCCCGCGGGGCGCCGCCATCTGCCGGATGGCTCGCTGCCGGGCGGGCTGCTCGGCTTCCCGCGCGGCCCCGAGGATCTGCTGGTCGACGAGGATGGCGAGGCGCTGCGGCTCGACCGTGCCTTCTCCTGGGAGGCGCCGCTCGGCATTCACGGCATGATGCACATGGCGATCGCCGAAGCCTATAAGGCGGATCGTTACGAAATCGACACGCTGTTCCTTTACATGGCGAACATGGCCTGGAATTCGGCGATGAATCCTGGCGAAACCAACAGGATGCTGACCGAGAAGCGCGAGAATGGCGAGTACCGGATCAGGAACGTCATCTATGCCGATGCCTATTATTCGGAAACCGTGGCCTATGCCGATCTGGTTCTGCCGGACACCACCTATCTCGAACGATATGACTGCATTTCGCTGCTGGACCGGCCCATCGGCTCCGCGCATGGGCCGGCGGATGCAATCCGGCATCCGGTAATCAAGCCGGACAGGGATGTGCGACCCTTCCAGGACGTGCTGATCGAACTCGCCGGGCAGCTGAAGCTGCCCAACTTTGTCGATGGCGGGGGCAGGCCGCTCTACAAGGATTATCCCGACTACATCATGCGCCACGAGCGCAGGCCGGGGGTGGGGCCGCTGGCCGGTTGGCGCGGCGAGGATGGCGAGGCGGCGGGAAAGGGCGCGCCAAACCCGGATCAGATCAGCCGCTATATCGAGAATGGCGGCTTCTGGCGGATGCACCTGCCGCGCGAGCAGCTTTACTTCAAGCACGCCAACAAGGCCTATCTGGAAGGCGCTGTATCGATGGGATTCATCGAATCCAGCGACCAGATCGTGCTCAGCCTTTACAGCGAGCCGATGCAGAAATTCCGCCTTGCCGCCGAGGGGCATGGTGGGGTGGTGCCGCCGGAGCGGCTGCGGGCGAGGATTCTCTCCGGCTTCGACCCGCTGCCGATCTGGTATCAGCCGCTGGAGCAGGGGCAGGTGGACCGGCAGCGCTTTCCGCTCTTCGCCATCACCCAGCGGCCGATGGCGATGTATCATTCCTGGGGCGGGCAGAATGAATGGCTGCGGCAGATCAACAGCGAGAACCGGCTCTACGTTCATCGCGGCACCGCCGCCGCGCTGGGGGTTGCCGATGAGGATTGGGTCTGGGTGGAGAGCCGGAACGGCCGGCTGAAATGCCAGATCCGGCTGATGGACGGGGTGAACCCGAACACCGTCTGGACCTGGAACGCCATCGGCAAGCGCTCCGGCGCCTGGGCGCTGGCGCCCGATGCGCCCGAATCGAAGCGCGGCTTCCTGCTAAACCACCTGATCTCGGAATATCTTCCCGGCGAGCGCCATTCCAATTCCGATCCGGTGACCGGGCAGGCGGCGTGGTTCGACCTCAATGTGAGCATAAGCCGGGCAGGGGCGGGAGAGGCGGAGACGGCGCCGCATTTTGAAACGCTGCCGCTGCCGCCGAACTTCCCGAAAGCCCCTACATCCATCCAGTTCGGTGCATCGCCCTTGCGCAAGCCGGTGCCGGAGACCGCATCATGACCAGCCTGCCGCAGCGCGAGCCGGGAGCGAAGAAGCTTGGCCTCGTCATCGACCTTGATACCTGCGTCGGCTGCCATGCCTGCGCGGTGAACTGCAAGGAATGGAACACCGGCGGGCATTACGCGCCGCTGCCGGACCACAACCCGTATCAGGACCAGCCGGACGGAGTCTGGTTCAACCGCATCCACTCCTACGAGACGGAGGAGCGGACGGTGAATTTCCCCCGCTCCTGCCTGCATTGCGAGACGCCCCAATGCGTCACCGTCTGCCCCACCGGCGCCTCTTACAAGCGGGCGGAAGATGGGATCGTGCTGGTCAACACCGATCTCTGCATCGGCTGCAAGCTCTGCTCCTGGGCCTGTCCCTATGGTGCCCGCGAGTTCGACGAGGATAACGGGGTGATGAAGAAATGCACCCTGTGCATTGATCGCATTTATAATGAATCACTGCCGGAGGCGGAGAGGGAGCCCGCCTGCGTCGCCACCTGCCCTTCGCGCGCGCGGCATTTCGGCGATCTCGCCGATCCGGAGAGCAAGGTCTCGAAGCTGGTGGCGGAGCGTGGCGGGGCCGATCTGATGCCGGAACTCGGCTATGGCCCGGTCAACAAATACCTCCCGCCGCGCAAGCGGAAGATCGCCGCCCCGCCGCTTCAATCGGCATGCGGAGAGGCGAAGCCGGGGATGAACCGCCTGCTGGCGCTGGTGGACAAGGTGCTGTCCCGATGAAGCCCGCATCCTCGGTCCTGCTTCTGACCACCCTGACCGGCGCGGGTTATGGGCTTCTTGTTTGGCTCGGCATTCTCGATCTGGCCGGCGCGGTGCCGCATGCTCCCGCCTTCGGGATTGTTGCCATCCTGATCGGGCTGGCTTTCGCAGGCGGCGGGTTGATCGCCTCGATGGCGCATCTGGGGCGGCCGGAGCGGGCCTGGCGCGCCTTCAGCCAGTGGCGCTCCTCCTGGCTCTCGCGCGAGGGTGTCGCCTCCACGCTCAGTTTCCCGCCCGCCCTGGGCTTTGCCGCGCTGTGGTTTTTCGAGGGCGCCACGGCCCCCGCCACCCGGATTCTCGCCGCGCTCTCGCTGGTGATGGCGCTGGTGACGGTGGGGTGCACAGCGATGATCTATGCCAGCCTGATCCCGATCCGGCAGTGGCACAACCGGCACACATTGCCGGACTACCTGATCTTCTCGCTGTTCTCCGGGGCGGTGCTGCTCACTGCGATCATGGGCGTCTGGCAGGGACATGTAATCCTGCCCGGCAGCATCGCGGCGGCTTCGGGTCTTGCCGCCATCGCCGCGAAATCCGCCTATTGGCGCTTCATCGACCGTCAAAAGCCGCTGGCGACACTCGCCTCCGCTACCAGCGTCAGGCAGTTCGGCGCCGTCCGCCCGCTCGATCAGCCGCATTTCAGCGAGAACTACATATTGCGCGAGATGGGGTTCACCATCGCCCGCAAGCATGCGGAGAAGCTCCGCCGGATCGCGCTCGCCGCCGGCTTCATCGCCCCGACCATCCTGGCGCTGGTCGCCACCCTGGGATTGGCGGCATGGCTTTCAGGGCCGCTGGCGGCGCTTCTGGCGCTGGCGGGGCTGTTCATCGAGCGCTGGCTGTTCTTCGCCGAGGCCACTCATGTTTCGGCGATCTATTACGGCAGGCCGGTCTAGCGGTGCCAGTTCTAGCGGTGCCAGTCGCCCCGGTCATCCCAGTCACGATGGCCCCATCCGCCGCCCCACCAGCCGCCGCCGAGCATGATGCTGCCCGAGACCACTGGAGGCGCCACATAAACGGGCGGCGCGTAGTAATCGTTATAGCCATAGGACGGATAGCCGTAGCCATAGCTGCTCGGGTAGGTGACGCAGCCGGACAATGCGATCGCGGCGATGCCCAACACCGCGGCGGTCGCCAGAATTCTGAGGGGTTTTTTCATTTCGCCCATGTTTCCTTTCATGGGCCAGATATGGCGCCGCTCCTGTGGCGGGGATGGGGCAGGGCGGCGACGAAATTGTAACATCTGGCAACAGCGCGCCTTCATCCGGCCTTGATCCTGCCGCAGGAGAATGGCCTGATGGCCGCGATCTGTAATGCGAGGAGTCTCACCGTGCGGATGCGTTCCCTTCTGGCCCTTTCAACCGCGCTGGGGTTGATCCTGCCCATCCCGCGAATGGCCCGGGCGCAGGTGGCCGCGCCGCCGGCACGGGTGGGGCAGATCGCGCTGCTGCGGGGCAGCGTCTCGTTCAGCGGCGCCGGCACGGGCGGCTGGGCGGCCGCGCAGCTCAATTATCCGGTGATCGCGGGGGACGCGCTTTATACCCAGCCGGGCGCTGAAGCCGCGATCGCGCTGGATTGGAGCCGGATCACGCTTGCGGGCCGGACCGAATTCGCCGTGTCCAGCCTGGATGAGCGCACGCTGCGGGCGACTGAATCCCAGGGCGAGATCTATCTCGACCTCCGCTATCTGCCGCGAGGAGACCGGTTCGTCATCGCCACGCCGCGCGGCACGGTGACGATCAGCCGCGACGGCAGATACGACATCATCGCCGGAGACCAGAACAGCCCGACCGAGGTGACCGCGCTTTCCGGGCTGGCTACGGTGAACGGGCAGGATGTGGCGCTGACGGTGAGGCAGGGGGAGACGGCGGTTCTCGATGGAGCCGATCCGGTATCCGCCTCGCTCGGCGGCGCGCGGCGTGATGCGTTCATGGACCGGATGGAGCGGGCCTATCTGCCGGCGCGCCCGGCCTATGCGCCTCCAGTCGTCGATC